>CALCHD010000183.1 GCA_937901105.1 uncultured Bacteroidales bacterium
CCTTGGTCACTGTGGAGTTGCAGCTCTGCAGTGGCCGCTTTCTTTATTGCGAGTTTTAGCGTATCAAAGACCAGCTTGCAATCGTTTCGTGTACTCATTCGGTATGCAACAATCCGCCGGTCATACAGATCTAGAATGGCAGAGAGATATAGCGTTCCTTGCGGTGTAGGAAGGTAAGTAATATCAGTTACCCACTTCATTCCCGGTTTTGTAGCACCAAAATCTCTTGAAAGCAGATTCTTATACACATGCAGTGCTTCAGAAGGTCGGTAATACCGGCGGCGTCTGCATTCACTAAGCAGCCCATATTGCTGCATAATCCGCCATATCGTCTTATAATTCCGTTTTATACCTTTCTCCATTAGCAGCCATCTCTGCATCCTGCGGCAGCCCAGACTTCTTCCATACCGTTGTTCGCGTCGCTCCCGAATCATCTCTGCTACTTCTGCATTGCGATCCGGCTGTTCGCCACGTTTTAGATAGTCGTAATATCCGCTTCTGGATACGCCAAAGAAGCAGCACATCTCTGTCACAGAATACTTGCTGCTGAATTTCTTGATTGTTCGATACTTGATAAGCGGCCTCACTTCCTTTCGATAGCGTCCAGAAAATCCCGCAGCAATTCAACTTCCATACGTAAGCTCGCCAGTTCTTTCCTAAGCACCTGATTCGTCTTGATTGCATCATTCTTACGACTACGTGGATATCCGCGTTTTCTTTGTTCTTTGCGCGCTCTCTTAAAGTATCCTTTTACCTGTTCATGCTTTAAGCCAACGTCTGCTGCTATCTCTCGAATTGTTTTACCTTCTCTTTTCAGTTCTTCCATTCTTTGCCCATACTGTTTGATTTTCATGCAAAAGCACCTCCTAAGAATTCAAGAATTTTTCTGATAATGCGGATATCTGAGCCGAAGCCGAGATTATCATTGCTGTCACCTCTGTAGGAGTGATAGCAGTTTACATGAAAACCATAGGCAATGTGAATTTTGTAGTCCATAGCTTTTCTCCTTATTTTATCTTCTGCTTGATTTTATTTTCAAGCTTGGGTATGACAATATTCCTGCAATGAAAGAAATTGTTGATTCAACTCCATTAAGGGAGATTGGAACAATGAGAAAGATAATGAACAGGAAATGGGATGAGGAAGAATGGAAAAGGTACTTTATTCAAGCACCTTTCCAAAAACTTTCTTACAAGAAATATATAAACAAGACTACCAAAAAGGGAAAGAAGACTCATTATGCCTATATGGTAGAAAACTATTAGCCATTAGGATTTCTCCTTGCAGGAGTTCATTATTTCAAAGCATTTTTCAGGATCATATCCCATTATTGATGCATATTCTTCCGCCATCCATCTGGTCATCTGGCAGGTACCGGGAAGTCGCTCAAAGTTTCTGCATCCCTCTTCCATTCCAATTTTATGGAATCTGATTCTGTTAAGGTCTATGATCTCCAGCTTTATGCCGTTTTCTTCTTCCTTAAAGAGAATGTTTCCCCTTGACCAGTCTTTATGCAGCATATCATTTTTATGGATATGTGCTGTAAGTGCTGCAATTGCCTTTACTATTTTTTCTGTGCCCGGATATTTGCCGTCTATAAGATCCTTATAGGTATGGGGGCATTCAGATTTAAGGCATACATAATAGCTTTCACTGAAAAGGAACCATCTCCTGCTGGTGTAATATCCTACAGGAACAGGTGTACCTATCCCTTTTTCAAGTATCATATGTGCGTATTCGTATGAACGTCTGGCTTTTGAAGGGCGCAGGATACCGTATGCAATTCTGTTTACAATATTGGGAATACGGAAACTCTTGATAACCATATTTACCCCATTGTATTCAATCTCCTTAAGCTCATTTCTCCCTTTATAGATGGTTTTGCCCAACTTGCTGTAGTGTTCAGGAAGATCCTTTATAAAATCATTCAAATGACTGTATAAAGGATTTACCTGAAAACTTTTCTTATGTATAAAATTCTTCAAGAACATTATTTTTCAATTCTCAAATTCTGGAATGAAGTGATCATTGCGTCAGACATTCCTGTAAATACAATTCTTACAGCAAGGACTTTATCCTCCGGTTTGATTACGGCAATTCCGTTCTTGAACTCCTCTCCTTTTATGAAGTCTGTGCCATTGTATGTATACTCTACATAACCCTCTGTACAGTCATAAAGGGTAATTCCCGGGATACCTGTCTCAACTGTGATTCTGCTGCACTCAACAGGCTCCTTGAATGAGTATTTCAGCCAGTCTCCTGCCTGTGACCTTCTGTTTATTCTGCAATATTTGTTGTACTTGTATGTTGTAATATTGCTCATCGGGAAGCTTTTGTTGCACTCATTTTCCTTATATGAGCTTTCAACAGAAACCTCTGGGGTAATATATTCATAAAGGTCAATGTTTGAAGCGCCAACACTTATACTCTGGTTGCAGTCTTTGTAGAATGTTGCAAATCTGTATCCTCTAGGGCTTTCTGTCTTTATCTCCCTCTTGTATACAGGTGAATCAACGGTAGGGTCAGACTCGTCTGCAGTGTATCTTACAACGGCACCCTCATAAGGAGGTGTAACTTTAAGGGCACCCTCCTCATATACAACTTCAGGGAAAGGCAATCTGAACTTGATGCCCATATTGTGCAGCCTGTCATAATGAGTAGAGGTTAAAGCCTTGTAGAACCTGTCATAATCTTTAAGTTCAGCATTGGTCCATGCTGCCTCTGCAATTGCACAAAGGCGAGGGAAGAACTGATACTCCATAAACCTCTCTGGACGGTTCAAAAGCTCACACCACAAATTGCCCTGAATACCCATAACAAGTTTCTCCTCCTCTGGAGTGAAGTCATTCATATTGATAGGGTCAATCTTGTAGGAGCTGTCCAAAGTTACAATAGCTGCCCAATTGTGTCCCCTCTCATATTTGCTCTGCTTCATGTCGAGGTAGCAGTACTGTCCTGGAAGGAATACAGTAGGCTGGCCTGCCTTAACGGCATTTGCAGCCCTTTTCATTGAACCCCAGCCGTAAACTACAGTACTTGGCTCAAGGTCACCGCCTTTGATAATCTCATCCCATCCAACAAGAGTTCTGCCGTGCTTGTTTACAATCTTCTCCATTCTGCGTACAAAATAGTTAAGAAGCTCAATCTCCTCCTTCATCCCCATCTTCTTCATGAAAGCCTGGCAATGAGGACAGTTTTTCCAGTTGTCCATATTCACCTCATCACCACCCAAATGGATAAGTTTTGAAGGGAAAAGCTCAACAAGTTCTGCAACTATATCCTCAATCATCTCATAATTCTTCTCCTTGCCGATGCACCATACATTGTTTGCCTCACCGTTTACACTCAAAGTCTTGTTCTCATTGGTGCAGCCTACGTGAGGATAAGTTTCAACCACAGATTTGCTGTGTCCCGGCATGTCAATCTCCGGGATGATTGTAATGTTTCTGTCTGCAGCATATTTTACAACCTCCTTAATCTCCTCCTGGGTATAGAATCCTCCATATCTCTTGTTGCCTGAACCATAAGAAGGGGGAAGCACCTCATCCGGACCTCTCCATGCACCTTTTTCAGTAAGTAGAGGATATTTCTTTATCTCAATTCTCCATCCGTTGTCATCTGTAATATGCCAGTGGAAAGTATTGATTTTATGGTAAGAGATCCAGTCAATGAAATCATAGATTGTCTCAAGAGGGAAGAATGTCCTTGAAACATCAAGACCTGCACCCCTGTAGCCGAATCTTGGGTAATCCTCAATCTCTGCACAAGGAATCTTTATCTTCCCGACAGTTTTTTCCTCTGAATAGATACCTTCCGGCATCATCTGCAAAAGGGTCTGCACTCCATAGAAAGCACCTGCCTTGGCAGAGGCGATAATTGAAATTCTGTCGGGAGTAACAGAAAGCCTGTACCCCTCCTCTTTTGTCTCAGACTGTGGGTCTACAGTTATCTCAATGGTTTTCTTTCCATTCTCATTTGCCTGTACTCCAGCAGCCTTTGCAAGCTTTCCTTTAAGGTACTCAATCTCAAATTCTGCGTTGCCTTTAATGGCTACGTTATTGTCCAGAACAAAATATCCGTCAGCAGCCGTTACTTGCTGCGGTTGAGGTATAATGTCCAGTCCTGATTTCTGTGAGCAGGCACCAAGAATTATGCTGCACAGAACAAAAGCAATAAGTTTTGTTTTCATGATTTTCTTTATTTAAAGCGTAAAGATATGAAAAATGTCAATTATAGGGGAGTGTGGCAATAATTATTTGATATTAATTGCTTATTTGATAAAAAGTGACTAAAATTGTAGAAAATTTTTTTGGATAATTATACACTTAAAAAACATAAAATGGCCGAAAAATTAATATCACAGATTCCTGAAGGGCCTTTGGCTGAAAAATGGACAAAGCATAAGGCTCAGATCCGCGTTGTAAGCCCGGCTAACAAACGCAAACTGGAAATTATTGTAATTGGTACAGGCTTGGGCGGTGCAGCTGCAGCTGCTTCTCTAGGCGAACTTGGATACAATGTAAAAGTATTCTGTATCAGTGATTCACCAAGACGTGCGCACTCTATTGCTGCACAGGGTGGTATCAATGCTGCAAAGAACTATCAGAATGATAACGACTCTGTATATCGTCTTTTCTATGATACAATCAAAGGTGGTGACTATAGAGCTCGTGAGGCAAACGTTTACCGTTTGGCAGAGGTAAGTAACAATATTATTGACCAGTGCGTTGCACAGGGTGTTCCTTTTGCACGTGATTACGGCGGATTGCTAGACAACCGTTCATTTGGTGGTGCACAGGTAAGCCGTACATTCTACGCAAGAGGCCAAACCGGCCAGCAGCTTCTATTGGGTGCTTATGCTGCACTTAACAGAGCAGTTGCCAAAGGTTCTGTAAAATCATACCCTAGATATGAGATGCTTGATCTAGTAGTTATTGACGGTCAGGCAAAAGGTATCATTGCAAGAAACTTGCAGAATGGACAGATTGAGAGATTCGGTGCTCATGCAGTTGTAATTGCTACTGGTGGTTACGGTAACGTATTCTTCCTTTCAACAAATGCAATGAACAGCAACGGTTCTGCTGCATGGCAGTGCTACAAGAAAGGTGCTTTCTTCGGCAACCCATGTTTCGCACAGATCCACCCTACATGTATCCCTGTTCACGGAACACAGCAGAGTAAGCTTACCCTTATGAGTGAGTCATTGAGAAATGACGGCCGTATCTGGGTTCCTAAGAAAATGGAGGATGTGGAGAAACTTAGAAAGAAACAGATCAAACCTTCACAGATTGCTGAAGAGGACAGAGACTACTACTTGGAGAGAAGATATCCTGCATTCGGTAACCTTGTACCTCGTGACGTTGCTTCACGTGCAGCTAAAGAGCGTTGTGATGCAGGTTATGGTGTAAACGAGACAGGTTTGGCAGTATTCCTTGATTTCAAGACAGCTATTGAGAGACTTGGTAAAGATGTAATCACCCAGCGTTATGGAAACTTGTTCCAGATGTATGAGAAGATTACAGATACAGATCCATACAAAGAGCCAATGATGATCTATCCTGCTATCCACTACACAATGGGTGGTATTTGGGTAGACTACAACTTGCAGACAACTATTCCTGGCTTGTATGCAATTGGTGAGGCTAACTTCAGTGACCATGGCGGTAACCGTTTGGGTGCTTCTGCTTTGATGCAGGGTCTTGCAGACGGATACTTCATCCTTCCTTACACCATTGGAGATTACCTTTCACATAAGATTCAGGAGCCTAAAACCGATATCAACCACCCTGCATTTGATGAGGCAGAGAAGGCTGTTAAGGAGAAGATCAACAAGCTTCTTTCAATTAAAGGAAAGAAATCAGTTGACGAGATCCATAAAGAGCTAGGTCTTGTAATGTGGGACAAAGTAGGTATGGCAAGAAACGAGGCTGGTTTGAAAGAGGCTCTAGTTAAGATTAAGGCACTTAAGAAAGAGTTCTGGAGCAATGTTTACGTAGCTGGTGAGAACGGTGAGTTCAACCAGGAGCTTGAGAAGGCATTGCGTCTTGCAGACTTCCTTGAGATGGGTGAGCTTATGGCAATGGATGCCCTTAACAGATATGAGTCTTGCGGAGGCCACTTCCGTGAGGAGATGCAGACCGAGGACGGTGAGACAAAACGTGATGACGAGAACTTCATGTATGTAGCTGCATGGGAGTACAAAGGTGACGATGTAGCTCCAGAACTGCATAAAGAGGCTTTGAACTACGAGTTTGTAAAACCATCAACAAGAAACTATAAAGACTAAGAAAAAGTACAAGATATGGCTTCAACAGAAAAATTGAATCTGACACTGAAAGTATGGCGTCAGAAAAACGCTAAGGAGAAGGGACATTTTGAGACCTACCAGGTTAAAGATATCTCTCCCGACAGCTCATTCCTGGAGATGATGGATATCCTTAACGAGCAGTTGATTAAGGAGAACATTGATCCTGTTGCAGTGAACAAAGGCTGTAAGGCCAGCGGTCCTGTAAGCTTTGACCATGACTGTAGAGAGGGTATCTGCGGTGCATGTTCACTATACATCAACGGTAGAGCACACGGTCCGGACAATGAGATCACCACTTGCCAGTTGCATATGCGTAAATTCAAAAATGGAGATACCATTACAATTGAGCCTTGGAGAAGTGCAGGTTTCCCAGTTATCAAAGACTTGGTAGTTGACAGAACAGCATTTGACAAGATTCTTCAGGCAGGCGGTTTCGTATCAGTTAACACAGGTGGAGTTCCAGACGGTAACGCTATTCCAATTCCTAAGAAAGACGCAGACGAGAGTATGGACGCTGCTTCTTGCGTAGGTTGCGGTGCTTGTGTAGCAACTTGTAAGAACGGTTCAGCAATGTTGTTCGTTTCAGCAAGAGTAAGTTCTTTGGCATTGCTTCCTCAGGGTAGAATTGAGGGCGCAAGACGTGCTAAAGCAATGGTTGCAAAAATGGACGAGCTAGGCTTTGGTGCATGTACCAACACCCGCGCATGCGAGATGGAGTGCCCTAAGAAAGTATCTGTAGCCCACATTGCAAGATTGAACAGAGAGTTCCTTTGCGCTAAGCTTAAAGACTAATCTCTGACTCTTATAGATGAAGCAGGCATCACTGGAAGTGATGCCTGTTTTTTGCTTATAAGGAGGTATTGTCACGGATATGTCCGGTTTCTGTGACACTTCGGCTGTTTTGAGGGGGTATTGTCACGGATTGGGCATTTTCTGTGACAAAGCAGCTATTTTGTAGGGTCATTGTCATGGATTAGGTATTTTCTGTGACAATGATGAGCTTTTGAGTAGTGTTTGTCACGGATTGGGCATTTTCTGTGACAAAGCAGCTATTTTGTGGGGTCATTGTCATGGATCAGGTGCTTTTTGTGATAATGCAGCTATTTTGTAGGGTCATTGTCACGGATTAGGTATTTTCTGTGACAATGATGAGCTTTTGAGTAGTGTTTGTCACGGAAATACTGTTTCTTGTGACAAAGCTGCTGTTTTGTGGGGTAATTGTCATGGATCAGGTGCTTTTTGTGACAATGCAGTTTTTTGTAGGGTCATTGTCATGGATTAGGCATTTCCTGTGACAATGTTGCGCTTTTGTGGGGCGCTTGTCACGTGAATGCTGTTTTCTGTGACAGAAGCAATCTTATGGTGGTGAATTTGGTCAATTGTCACAAAAATCAAGCAATTTGTGACAGTATTTTCTTTTTTTAAAAAGCTTATGTAACTTTTTCTTTTTCTGGCATAAAAATTTACTCAATTGCTGGACATTTATAAAATGTTTGAGTACAATTGCACTGAAAACAATTAGTGTGATATGGATGAGAGCAGGAAATTTTGGCATTTGTGTACACCGGGTCAACTGTCGGGAGAAATCTTTAGGGAAAGGAAGGATTTTGTCTATGGAATGAATTTAGTGGCTTTACTTGCAGCTATACATATGGAGTGGGTTGCTATATACACTTTTGAATTGATGCACAACCATTTTTATTTTGTGGTTTCTGGTGAAGAGGGTAGCATAATGGATTTTTTTAATGATCTGTATAAAAGGCTGAAGAGGTATTTGGTCTCTGAAGGAAGATTCTCTGATCTGAAAGACTTCTGCCCTACCTTGGTTCCTATTGACAATATCAAGCATTTGAGAAATGTCATTGTCTATGCAAACAGGAACGGTTATTTGGCATATAATAATACCACCCCTTTCTCTTATTACTGGGGTGCAAACAGATATTTCTTTTCGTTGGCACATGAATATGAGAACAGGCAAAAGGTGTTTTTACATGATATTCCAATAAATGAAAAGAGAAAAATCTTCCGTTCCCACTTCAATGATTTTCCACAGAACTATTACTTTACAGAAGATTATATCTCCCCCTATTGTTATGTGCGTATTTCGGAAGCAGAAAGCCTTTTCAAATCGGCTCACGACTACTTTTCTTTAGTCTCAAGATCAGTAGAAACTTTTGCTTCCATTTCTAAAGAACTGGGGGATAAAATAGCTTATACAGATGAGGAGCTTTCATCAGTAATATACACCATTGCAATGGATAAGTATAGGACCAAACCCTTTGAACTGGAAAAGAATGCTAAACTTGATGTTGCCAAAACACTTCATTTTAAATACAATGCACCAAACCAGCAGATAAGAAGAGTCTTAAGGTTAGATATTGAGATTCTTGAAGAATTGTTCCCATCTTCCCGACAGTAATTATCAGAGTGGTGAGATTTGTCACAGTATATGGATATTATGTAACATTAGGCTATTAATGTGGGGGTATTGTCATGGATCAGGTTTAATCTGTGACAATCACTCCATAAATAGTTACTATTGTCACGGAAATAGGGAATTTCATGACCTCCACATACGCACTCTTCCCCTCCCCTCCTCTGTTTTCCTGTTTCCTTTTTTCTTCTTCTCCACTATAAAACATACCCCCACTGGATTGCAGTCAGTCCGGCGGGGGTATGGTAATTGTATTAAAAAAAGTCTTTGTTATTTATTTCTGTCCTTAAGCATTTCAAGCACTTTCTCCACCGGAAGGGCCTCTACCACTTTGCCTTTGTAGCCTTTGGTGGTCTCGGCCATGAACATTGAGTTCCATAGGGCCTCGGCTGTTGCCTCAATGGTTGCGGCAAAGATTGATGACATCTCGCCGTTGTCAAGAACGGTTTGGGTGTGCATTTTCTGGCCGTCCTTCAAAAGGTTTTCTGGGGCAACTGAAAGTGCAATTACGTAGTCACCGCTGCCGTTTGAGGCAATACCGCCGGTTTTTGCCAAGCCCATCATGGCTCTTTTGGCTACCCTTTCAAGGTTGCGTGCGTCAATTGGGGCATCTGTGATTACTACCATCATACATGATCCGTCTGCAGTTTTTGCCTGAGGAATTACGTGGTTCTTGAAAGAGTATTCGTTAAGTTTCTGTCCTACCTGAACGCCGTCAATCTCAAGGATTCCGCCGTAGTTTGACTGTACAATAACACCAATTGTGTAGCCTCCCAAAGATTTTGGAAGTACACGTGAAGAGGTACCTATACCGCCTTTGAAGTTGAATGCTACAGTTCCTGTACCTGCGCCTACACAACCCTGCTCTACAGGACCAGGTTTTGCATTTGCAAGTGCCTGAAGAACAATCTCAGGTGTTACATATCTCTGCTGGATCTTGTTCAATCCGCCGTCGTTGGTCTCTCCTACTACAGCATTTACGGAGCGTACATTCTCATTGCCAGGCTGTTGAAGGGTATAAGTGATAAGGCCGTCAATACCTGCAGCCACGTTAAGTGTATTTGTAAGTACGATTGGAGTTTCAATGTTTCCAAGCTCGTGAACCTGGGTTACACCTGCAAGTTTTCCAAATCCGTTACCGGCATAGATTGCTGCCGGAATCTTGTTCCTGAAGATATTTCCCTGGTGAGGTACAATGGCTGTTACACCTGTGCGGATGCTGTCACCCTCAATGCATGTTACCTGTCCTACGGTTACTCCGGGAACGTCAGTTATGGCGTTGTTTTTTCCTGTCTCAAATATTCCAATAGGGAATCCGTGCTCCCTAAGAGTCTTTTTCTGGGCTGATGCCTCAGTGCTGCCGGCAGCAAGAGTAATGGCAATTGCTGCAATTGCTAAATTTTTTAGTGTCATCGGGATAAAGATTAATATTTATACAAATATAGTTTATACTTTTGTAGTTTGTAAGTTTTGAGAGAATTAAATTTTATGGAGAGAGCAATTTTTGTAAGTGTAATTACCCCTAATAATACGGAGGAACAGGTTACTGAATATTTGGATGAGTTGGAGTTTCTTGCCGAAACTGCTGGTGCTGAGGGTGTCCGCAGATTTGTGCAGAAAGTGGACCGCCCAAATTCCAAGACCTATGTAGGTAGCGGTAAACTTGAGGAGATAAAGGCTTTTATTGTGGAGAATGAGATTCCTCTGGTTATTTTTGATGATGAGCTTTCTCCTTCGCAGTTGAGGAATCTTGAGAGGGAGCTCGAGTGCAGAATCCTTGACAGAACCAACCTTATCCTGGACATTTTTGCCCAGAGGGCCAAGACTGCTTATGCAAAAACCCAGGTTGAACTGGCACAGTACCAGTATCTTCTCCCACGCCTTACCAGGATGTGGACACACTTGGAGAGGCAGCGTGGAGGTATTGGTATGAGGGGTCCCGGTGAGACACAGATTGAGACCGACCGCCGTATTATTCTCGACAAAATCAGCCGTCTTAAAGAGCAGCTCAAGAAGATTGACAAACAGATGGCCTCCCAGAGGGGAAATAGAGGCAATATGGTGAGGATTTCCCTTGTTGGATATACCAACGTAGGAAAGAGTACTTTGATGAATCTGCTGGCTAAAAGTGAGGTTTTTGCAGAGAACAAACTTTTTGCAACCCTGGATACTACAGTCCGAAAAGTTGTAATTGAGAATGTACCGTTCCTGTTGAGTGATACCGTAGGATTCATCCGCAAGTTGCCACACCAGCTGGTTGAATCTTTCAAGAGTACATTGGATGAGGTAAGGGAGGCGGATATACTGATGCATGTGGTGGATATCTCCCACCCTAACTTTGAGGAGCAGATTAAAGTTGTAAAGAATACACTTCACGAGATTGGTGCCGGCAAGAAACCTACCTTTATGGTATTCAACAAGATAGATGCCTACAAGTATGTTGAGCAGGATGAGTTTGACCTTGGCCCTAAGAAAAGGGAGAACTACTCTCTTGAGGAGCTCAAGAACTCATGGATGTACAAGGAGAATACCCCTGCCATCTTTATCTCTGCAAAGGAGAAACTCCATATAGACAAACTCCGCAACGACCTTTACAAGATGGTTGCGGAGATTCATGCCGGAAGATATCCGTTTGACAATTTCTTGTGGTAATTTCTTCCCGACAGATATTTCAAAAAAATCAGAAAAGGATCCTTTTCTGATTTTTTTTATCCGATGAATTCCTCTATGGCTTTCATGACCTCTTCAGGCTTTTCTATGAAGGAATTGTGTCCGGTTTCTGGAATGACAACAGATTTTACATGAGGGAACTCCCCTATCAGCTTTTCCCTTATCTCTTCGGTTATGAATTTGTCATCTGTTCCAAAGATGAACATAGCTTTTGGGGTACTTTTTATAACATCTTTGGTATCAGCTCTTTCCATCATTCCCTTGATGCAGGCCGCAATGCCTTTAGGATCATGTGTCTCGGTAATCTCAATTGTCTCCTCTATCTTTTCGTCAAAGGTCCTCAAGTTTGATTGGGCATACATTTTAGGGATGCTTATTGTTGCCAGCTGTACAAGCTTGGCTGCAAGGACAAGTTCTATCTCTCTCTCCCTGTCGGTCTTTTTCTCGGGAGAGTCTGCATTTGGTGTTGAATTCAGCAATATTATGCCTTGGAACGTCTCCCGGAACATCTTTACACAGTTCTGGGCAACATATCCGCCCATAGAGTGTCCTGCAATATAAGCCTTTTCCACACCGCTTTTCTTCAATACATCTGCAACTGTCTGTGCACAGAATTCCATAGTATTTATCTCCTTGTCAGAGCCGGTAAGACCATGTCCCGGAAGATCTATAGCAATGATCCTGTATTTTTTTTCAAGCATCTCAATAAACTCGTTGAAAATGTATAGGGTCTCAAGATAACCATGAAGAAGCACTATAGTTGTGTCACCTTTCTTGGTGTCAAGAATGTGTACGGGAATTCCGTTAGATATTGCAAAATATTCCATATATGAGCTGTATATTTTTACAAATATAACAAAAAGAGTGGATTAATGGTTAAAAAAAAGAGCTGCCTTTTGGGCAGCCCTTTCTATTTGTTTGGTTAATACTATCTCAACTGGAATACTACTGGGAAGGTATATTTTACTCTTACCGGTTTGTTTCTCTGCATACCTGGTTTCCATTTTGGTGAGCTTGAAACAACGCGTACAGCCTCTTTATCCAATGAAGAGTCTACACCTCTAAGTACTTTTACGTTTTTAACGCTACCGTCAGTCTCAATTGTAAACTGTAGGGTTACTCTACCCTGAACACCGTTCTCTTTAGCGATCTCTGGGTAAACGATCTTTGAGAATACCCATTTGGTAAATGTATTTGCATCACCACCCTGGAATGTAGGTTTCTGCTCTACGATTGCGAAAGGAACCTCCTCCTCAACCTCTTCCTCTTCCTCCTGCTCTACAACGTAATCTTTAATCTCTACACCTAGAGAAGCATCATCCTCGGTTGAAATAAGGAAGTTGTCCTCTACTTTGATGTCATCGTCCACGATGTCAATGATGTCTGACATCACAGGCTCTTTTGGTACTTCTGGTGGAGGCAGCTGCTCCTCCTGGGTAATTGGAACCTGCTCTTCCTCAATTACTACTGCAGTTTCTTCTTCAAGGATACTAACTGTTGTTTCAGTTGTACTCCACTCAAATGCGCCTAGGACCATCAAAAGTGCTGCGATTAGTCCGATCTCCATGAACAAGAATTTCTTGTTCTCCAAATTGGCTTTAGGTGATTTCTTTATTTCCATTTTGTTACGTATTTTCGTGTATAAAGCGGTTGTAAAATTAGTAAATTATTTACAAAAACGTATAAGTTTTGTTAATAAATTACCACTTTTATTTGTAATCTGCAGAAATACAATGATTTAAATTTATACCGGACTTTATAGAAATTGTTAATAAAATAGGGTTTTTATAGCTTTCACTACAAAAACCCTACCATTTTCAACTATTTAGGAGATTTCTTTCTTATTTCTGAAGAATGTTCATCTCGTAAAGAATCTCGTTTGTTTTTCTTGTAGCGTCTGCGCTCTTGCGGAACAACTCCATCTCCTCTGCGTTAAGTTTGTATTTAACAACTTTCTCGCAGCCTTTTTTGCCGATAAGTGCAGGAACTCCAATACAGATGTCCTCCTGGCCGTACTCGCCGTCCAAAGCTACGCAGCAAGGGTAAACTTTCTTCTCGTCCATAACGATAGCCTTAACAAGAACTGCTGCAGAAGCACCTGGTGCGTACCATGCTGAAGTGCCAAGAAGTTTAGTAAGGGTAGCGCCGCCAACCATTGTGTCAGCAACAACCTGCTC
>CALCHD010000184.1 GCA_937901105.1 uncultured Bacteroidales bacterium
ACATGGGCTTCTCCTGCATTCAATCCTTATGATGATGTAAAGCGTTGGGATGTTTTGTTGCTGCGGGAGGATTTTGTCCTGGTTTTGGGGGTGTTTCCGGGATGTTTTGCTGCTGTGGAGGATTTTGTCCCGGTTTTGGGGGTATTTCCGGGATGTTTTGTTGCCGCGAGGGATTTTGTCCCGGAAATGGGGGTATTTCCGGGATGTTTTGCAGCAGCGGGGGATTTTGTCCTGGTTATGGGGGTATTTCCGGGATGTTTTGCTGCAGCGGGGGATTTTGTCCCGGAAATGGGTGCGGAATGAGGATGTTTTGTGCCGCGGATGTGTATCGTTTGGCAAAGGGATGATTTTTTTGTAAATTTACCCGGTTTAAAAATCAGAACAGATATGAGAAAAATTTTCAGTTATATGGCAGTTGCGGCAATGTCTGCGATTGCTTTTGGTGCTAATGCACAGGAGGGCACTCTGGTGGTAAAAAGAGGCCAGGTTGATACAGTTTACAAGGCTAAACATCAGGTGCTTGGACTTGCGGCACCGCAGGCGGAGGTTGTAGTGAACGGCAAGGCTGTTAAGGCTTACAAGACCGGCAGCTGGGGAGTTGAGCTTGAACTCACAGCCGGTGATAACCCAATTGAGGTAAAAAGCGGTAATGAAAGCAAGAGCTTCAACGTATATTACAGTAAAACCAGAAAACCTTTGACAGAAGAGCAGATGGCTGCAGCAAAAGCAAAACAGGCTGCAGAGATGGAAAAAGCCAAATTCTACCCTACAAGCGTTAAGGTTAAGAGCAAAAAATACTCTTATTTGAATTACGGTGCCGGCACAGACCGTTTGGGCGGAGCAAAGATCAATTACCTTCCGGAGGGTATTGAGATGTACGCTGATGCGGAGAATGCAAACCTTTACAGAGTGAGATTGTCGCAGAACAGACATGCGTATATACCAAAGAGTCAGGTAGAGGTTGTGGGGAAGACAAATGAGGGTTATGACTTCATGCAGGAGAATGTGGTGTTGAGCGGAAGTTCAACTGCATACAATATGGGTTCATATGACAGGGTTTCAATTGGAGTAGGGGGCAAGAAGCCTTACATCGTAAAGGAGTATACAGATCCTCACAAGATTGTGGTTGATGTTTACGGTGTGCAGTGCAACTCAAACTGGCTTACCCACAAGAGCGGCCTGAAGAGTGTAGACAATATTGATGTTGAGAGCATTGATTCTGATGTTACAAGATTTACCATTTACCTTAAGACAAAATCTTCTTGGGGATTCAGCGCAAACTACAGCGGAAACAGCCTTAACATTGATATCAAGCATGTTCCTGAAAAGCTTTACCTGAAGAACCTGACTATTGGAATTGATGCAGGCCACGGCGGACCTCAAAGCAATGGTGCAGTTGGCTTAAGCGGCCTTAAGGAGAAGGACATGAACCTTGATATGGCATATAAATTGAAGGCCATTCTTGAGAAGCAGGGTGCAAAAGTTGTCCTTACAAGAGAGGAGGATGAGGGAATGAGCATCCGTGAGAGACAGGACAAGATGATTGAGAAGAAAGCAGATATAGTAATCTCAATCCACTGCAACGCAGGCGGCAGCCCGCTTTCAACTTTGGGAACAAGTACTTACTACAGATACAACCCTTATAAGCCGTTGGCAGAGGATATCCTTGGCTACTTGCTTACAATGGACGGAGTGAAGAACTTTGGAATGGTTGGCAACTTCAATTTCTCATTGAGTGCCATCACCGAGTTCCCTTGCGTGCTTGTGGAGACCTTGTTCATCTCAAGCCTTTGGGAGGAGGAGCAGCTTGCAGATCCTGCTTTCCGCCAGGCTATGATGGAGAATGTGGCAAAAGGTTTGAACGACTACATTAAAGAGTGCAGAATACTAGAGGGTCAGGCAAAGAAATAAGCCACCCCATAAAATAATCTTCCCGACGAATGGATTTCAAGATTGAATCACCATACAAGCCTACGGGCGACCAGCCTACAGCAATCCGCGAGATTGCCAAGGCCATACAGGAGGGGCAGGAGGCGGTAACCCTTTTGGGAGTTACCGGTTCCGGCAAGACCTTTACTATGGCCAACGTGATTGAGAAGCTGCAGAGGCCGGCCCTTATCTTGAGCCATAACAAGACTCTTGCGGCGCAGCTGTATGGTGAGTTCAAGGCTTTCTTTCCAAACAATGCGGTGGAGTATTTTGTGTCGTACTATGACTATTACCAGCCCGAGGCCTACATGCCGGTAACCGATACCTACATAGAGAAGGACTTGAGCATCAATGATGAGATTGAGAAGTTGAGGTTGAGCTGTTCAAGCGCTCTACTGTCGGGAAGAAGGGATGTGATTGTGGTGAGCAGTGTCTCCTGCCTGTATGGTATTGGCAACCCTGCTGATTTCCATTCCAATACGGTTTCAATTAAGGTGGGTCAGGTTTTCAGCCGTACCCAGTTCCTCTACAAGCTGGTGGACAGCCTCTATTCCCGCAATGACGTGGAGTTCAAGAGGGGAACCTTCAGGGTTAAGGGTGACAGCATAGACATCTACCTTGCATACGGAGATAAGGGTTGCAGGGTGATCTTCTTTGGAGATGAGATTGAGGAGATAGAGATGTTCGACCCTGTAAGCGGAGGCACGCTGGAGTTTGTGGATGAGATTTCAATCTTTCCGGCAAACATCTTCAGCACCACCAAGGAGAGGATAAAGAGTGCGGTGTGGAACATCCAGGAGGACCTTACCCGACAGTGCGAGTTTCTCCACAGCATTGAGAAGCATGCCGAGGCCAAGAGGCTCAAGCAGAGGGTGGAGTACGACCTTGAGATGATTAAGGAGATAGGCTACTGCTCCGGCATTGAGAACTACTCCCGCTATTTCGACGGCCGTAGCGCCGGAACCCGCCCGTTCTGTCTTCTGGATTATTTTCCCGACGATTTTGTAACGTTCATTGATGAGAGCCACGTTACAATTCCGCAGATAAGGGCGATGTACGGAGGAGACCGGTCGCGAAAGGAGACATTGATTGAGTACGGATTCAGGCTTCCTGCGGCGGCAGACAACCGCCCGCTTAAATTTGATGAGTTTGAGGGGTTGAGCCGCCAGACGGTGTTTGTGAGTGCCACTCCGGCGCCATACGAACTGGAAAAGAGTGGAGGAGTGATTGTAGAGCAGGTGGTGAGGCCTACAGGACTGCTGGAGCCTCCTATTGAGGTGAGGCCTACGGCAGACCAGATTGATGACCTTCTGGAGGAGATCCAGATAAGGGTGGAGAAGGATGAGAGGGTGCTGGTTACAACCCTTACCAAGAGAATGGCCGAGGAGCTGGACAAATATTTGCAGAAGATGTATATCCGGTGCCGTTATATCCATTCAGATGTGGATACGATGGAGAGGATTGAGATTATAGAGGATTTTCAGGCGGGCAGGTTTGATGTGCTGATTGGCGTGAACCTCTTGAGGGAGGGGCTGGATCTGCCGCAGGTTTCACTGGTGGCAATACTTGATGCGGACAAGGAGGGGTTCTTGCGCAGTGAGACAGCCCTTACGCAGACGGCAGGCCGTGCAGCCCGCAATATAAACGGACTTGTGATAATGTACGCAGATACAATTACAAAGAGCATGAAGCGTACAATTGACGAGACCAACCGCCGCAGGGAGAAGCAGATGGAGTACAACAGGGTGAACGGCATTGTCCCTACCCAAGTGCTCAAGAAAGAGAGAAATGTCCTTGACAGGGCCCCTGTGGGTACAGATTATGTGAGAGAAGAGGAAAAGGCAAGCGTTTTGCAGGATCCTGTAATCAGCAGCATGAGCAAGGAGCAGCTGCAGAAGGCAATGGCAAGTGCAAAACGTGAAATGGAGAAGGCGGCTGCAGACCTTGACTTTATAAGGGCGGCCAAATTCAGGGATGAAATGAAATATTTGGGAGAATTGATTTCTAAAAAGTGAGGCGATTATGATACCGGAGAGTTTGAACAGCATTTTACAGAACTGCTCTGTTGAGCAGAAGGATTTGGTAGAGAAGGCATACAGGTTTGCCCATGCGGAGCTTGAGGGGCAGCTCAGGGGCAATGGACATCCGTTCATTGAGCACCCGCTGGGAGTGGCCCTTATTGTGGCAAACGAGATTGGACTTATGCCGGAGGCGGTGGCTGCAGTGTTCCTGCATGAGGCTACCAGAGGAAATGATGAGCGTCTGCAGGAGGTTGCCAGAGGGTACTCTGCAGAGATCATCACTATGGTTGAAGGGTTGAACAAAATATCGGGAATAACCCCTAAAGACACCAAGCTTCAGGCGGAGAACTACAGAAAACTGATTGTCTCTTATTCAAAGGACCCGCGTGTAACCCTCATCAAGCTTGCAGACAGGCTTGAGATTATGCGTAACCTGGATATATTTCCAAAGAGCAGCATCATGCGCAAGGTTACCGAGACTATCATGCTCTATATTCCGCTGGCCCACCAGCTTGGAATGTACAATCTCAAGAGCGAACTTGAGGACCTTTACTTCAAGCATTCAGATCCGGAGAACTACCGTGCCATCACCAACAAGCTGAAGGCTACCGAGGGGGAGAGGGAGAAGCTGGCACAGGAGTTTGTGAAGCCGCTGGAGCAGTCGTTGAAGGAGAGCGGAATCAAGTACAAGCTTAAGGTGCGCACCAAGACAGCATATTCAATCTGGAAGAAGATGCAGAAGCAGAATGTGCCGTTTGAGGGGGTATATGATGTATTTGCAATGAGGTTTATCCTTGATGTGCCGCTTGAGAAGGAGCATGACTACTGCTGGGAGGTGTACTCACGTGTAACCGAGGAGTACAAGCCGGATGTTAAAAGGTTGAGGGACTGGATCACCAATCCGAAACCTAACGGATACGAGTCACTTCATACCACAGTGCAGAACAGCGAAGGAACCCATATTGAGGTGCAGATACGTACAGTGCGCATGGATGATATGGCGGAGAACGGCCACGCATCGCACTGGAGCTATAAAGGAATCAAGAGCGTACACGGCCTTGACGAGTGGCTGAAAGGGGTGAAGGCCATGCTGGAGAGCTCTGATCCTAGTACCTATACCAACGCTGTACAGCAGGAGCTGGACGAGATATTTGTGTTCACCCCTAACGGAGACCTCAAGCAGCTTCCAAAAGGGGCAAGTGTGCTTGACTTTGCATTCAACATCCACTCAAACTTGGGTGTGAAGTGCTCTGGAGCAAAGGTGAACGGAAAGATAGCATCCATAAAGGATGAACTTCATACCGGTGACGTTGTGGAGATTATGAGCAACAAGAACCAGAAGCCGTCTGCAGACTGGCTCAAGATTGTTGTCTCATCAAAGGCCCGCAACCGCATTAAGGCAAAGCTAAAGGAGGAGGAGAACAAGCTGATGAAGCTTGGACGCGAGCTGCTGGAGCGCCGTATGAAGAACTGGAAGCTTGAACTCAATGACGATGTCCTTGCAGATATTGCCAAGCATTACAAGATGAAGGCTTCTGCAGAGGTGTTCCTGGCAATCTATCAGGAGAAGATAGACCTTCTGCAGCTGAAGGATTTCCTTACAAAGGGGCAAGAGGAGGAGAGTATTCTTCCCGACAGCAGGCAGGAGAGGGGCCCGTCAAAGCCAAAGGGCAAGTCTTCAGACAGCGACTATCTGGTTATCAGCGACAAGCTGAACAATATAAGCTTCTCAATGGCCAAATGCTGCAACCCTATCTTTGGAGATGACGTATTTGGATTTGTGTCAGCAACAGGCGGCATAAAGATCCACAGGATCTCATGCCCTAATGCCTCAAGGCTTATTGAGAAATACCCTTACAGGCTCCAGAAGGTAAGGTGGAAACAGGTATCCAACACTACCCAGTTCCAGACAGGATTGAGGATTATTGGAGACGGTGATACCTCAATCGGTGCGCAGCTGATAGAGTGCATTACCAAGCAGGAGGCATCCATGAGGTCATTCAATATTGCAGAGAGGCGCAAGCCCGGCAATATGCAGGAGTTTGTGGCGGAGATTGGCATTTCAGTTGGAAACAATGCACACCTGGACAGGGTTACATCTGCCTTGAGAAAGATTAGAGAGGTTAAAACAGTGTTAAGGACAAGCCAGAAGTAAAGATGAGCGGCAAGAAGAAACAGGAATATATCTACATAAAAGGGGCGAGAGCCAACAATCTTAAGGGAATTGACTTGAATATACCACGCGGCAAGCTGGTTGTGGTGAGCGGATTGAGCGGCAGCGGAAAGTCATCGCTGGCGTTTGACACCCTCTTTGCAGAAGGGCAGCGCCGTTTTGCCGAGAGCCTTTCCTCATTTGCCCGCCAGTTCCTTGGCAGGATGAGCAAGCTGGCAGTTGACAAGATTGAGGGAATACCCCCTGCCATTGCCATTGAGCAGAAGGTGAATACCCGCAATCCCCGTTCAACTGTGGGGACCACTACGGAAATCTATGACTATTTGAGGCTGCTGTTTGCCAAGATAGGCCGTACCTACTCGCCAGTTTCAGGTGAAGAGGTGAAGTGCCATACGGCAAATGATGTGGTGGAATTTATCGGGAATATAAACAATGATGGTCCCGACAGCATTACAGCATACATCCTCGCAGAAATCGGCTGGGTGGAGAATGCCAGCAAGGTGGAGAAGCTCCTTTCTGTGAAGGATGCCGGATATGCAAGGCTTTTCTCTGCAAGCAAGGGGATGGTGAGGCTGGATGCAGTGCTGCAGGATATTGATTCCTTTGCAGGCGAACCGCTGTACATAATGGTTGACAGAATCCTTGTCCCTGCCGGAGCGGGTGAGGGTGCAGGTTCTGGGGCGGAAGAGAGGAAAAGTGCCGGATTGGGGGCTGAAGAGGAGAAACATGCCGGAGCGGGTGAGGGTGCAGGTGGAACTGGAGCCGGGTTCCTTTCGGAGGATGAGGTCTCAAGGTTGCTGGATTCTGTGCAGACTGCGTTCAATGAGGGTGAAGGGAAGCTTGTGGTGGCCCTCCAGCGGGGGCGTGGCGGAGAGGTGTCTCTGCACCGCTTTTCAAACCTGTTTGAAGCGGACGGTATCCGTTTTGAGAAACCTAATGAACTGATGTTCAGCTATAACAATCCTATTGGAGCGTGTCCGGTATGTGGCGGATACGGCAGCATGATAGGCATTGACGAGAGCCTGGTTGTTCCTAATGCATCCCTTTCAGTATACGAGGGTGCCATTGCCTGCTGGAGAGGAGATGTGATGGGCAAGTTCCTTAAGGAGTTCATTATGGTTGCGCATAAGTTTGACTTCCCTATCCATAAGCCATATGCAGAGCTTACCAAGGAGCAGAAGAGGCTTCTATGGAATGGCAACAGCAAGTTTACCGGAATTACGCCGTTCTTTGAGATGGTGGAGAGCATGCGCTATAAGATTCAGTACAAGTATATGCTTGGCAGGTATTCCGGAAAGACTGTGTGCAGGGAGTGTGAAGGAAGCCGCCTGCGCAAGGAGACCAATTATGTGAAGATTGGTGGCAAGACCATTACGGAGCTGATGGATATGAGCATAACTTCGTTGAACAGGTTCTTCAAGGAGCTGAAGCTTGACAAATATGACGCGTCGGTTGCAGAACGTGCCATAAAGGAGATATGCAGCCGCCTGAACTATATAGAGAATGTGGGGCTGGGATACCTTACCCTCAACCGCCATGCAAATACATTGAGTGGCGGTGAGAGCCAGAGGATCAATCTTGTGAGCTCGCTGGGCAGCAGCCTTGTGGGATCGCTGTATATTCTGGATGAGCCGAGCATAGGACTTCACCAGAGGGATACCGGCAGGCTGATCTCTGTGATAAAGGATTTGAGGAATCTGGGAAATACAGTCCTTATTGTAGAGCATGATGAGGAGATTATCCGTTCTGCAGATGAACTTATAGACATTGGTCCGTATGCAGGTGTGCATGGTGGAGAGGTTGTGTACCAGGGTGGCGTTGAAGAAGGTATTGCTGCGGCCCTTAAGGGACGCAAGGAGGGGGATACCTCTTCCAGCGGGTCACTGACAATTGATTATTTGTCGGGAATAAAGAAAATTGAGATCCCTTCAAAGAGGAGGGAGTGGAAGCATTATGTGGAGATTTGCGGTGCTATGGAGCACAACCTTAAGAATGTGCAGGTGAAGTTCCCGCTGGGGGTGATTACCGCCATCACAGGTGTGAGCGGCAGCGGTAAGTCTACACTTATTGGCGATACGCTGTATCCGGCGCTGGCAAGGCATTTCCAGCAGTTTGGGCTGAAGCCGGGTGCGTTCAAGGAGCTGCGCGGTGATCTTGGCAGGATTTCCGGAGTGGAGTTTGTTGACCAGAACCCTATTGGCAAGAGCTCACGCTCAAATCCGGTTACATATCTGAAGATTTATGATGATATCCGCAAGCTCTATTCAGAGCAGCAGTTTGCAAAGGTGAACGGTTTCGGACATTCTCATTTCTCGTTCAATATAGATGGCGGAAGGTGTCCGCAGTGCTTGGGAGAGGGTTTCATAACTATTCCTATGCAGTTTATGGCTGATATAAAGATGGTTTGCGAGGAGTGTGGCGGAAAGAGGTTCAAGCCGGCTGTGCTTGAGGTGAAATACCAGAACAAGAGCATCAATGAGGTGCTGGACTTGAGCGTTGAGGAGGCAATTGCATTCTTTGGGGCGCAGAAGGAGACTCTGGCCAAGAGGATTGCCCAGAAACTGAAGATTCTTGATGATGTAGGCCTTGGCTATGTGCAGCTTGGCCAGAGCAGCAGCAGCTTGAGCGGCGGCGAGAGCCAGAGGGTGAAGCTAGCCCAGTTCTTGAGCAAGGATTCCGGCGGCAAAGGTGCCGTTGCCGGCCCTACGCTCTTTATCTTTGACGAGCCTACAACAGGATTGCATTTCCACGATATCAAGAAACTTCTTGCAGCGTTCAATGCCCTTGTAGACCGCGGACATACCATAATTGTGGTTGAACACAACCAGGACGTGATTGCTTCTGCCGACTGGGAGATAGAACTCGGTCCGGAAGGT
>CALCHD010000185.1 GCA_937901105.1 uncultured Bacteroidales bacterium
GGTGCAGATGCTCAAGGACCTTAAGACAGCAAAGGGGGTAAAACCCCACAACGATACCGATTGGGATACCAAGAAGAGGGTGATAAGGGCAATTGAGATAGAGATGGCCCAAACGGAGCCCCGCGCTCCACTTCCGTTGCCGCAGAACGTTCTCTTTATAGGTGTGAGTGTAGACCGCGATACCCGTAATGCCAGGATAGATGCCCGCCTGGAGGCAAGGCTGCAGGAGGGGATGGTTGAGGAGGTAAAACGGCTGCTGGATAGCGGCATACCTGCCGAGGATCTTATCTACTATGGCTTGGAATACAAGTTCCTCACCCAGTATCTTATAGGAGAACTCTCATACGGGGAGATGGTGAGCGGTCTCCGTACTGCCATCCATCAGTTTGCCAAGAGGCAGATGACCTGGTTCAGGGGAATGGAGAGGAAAGGTGTTGAGATTCATTGGGTGGAGAGGTAGGCCGCAGGGAAGAAAATGAGATAAACTGTCGGGAAGAAAATTTAAAAATATATGACTATGAAGAACATTTTTAAGCTGATGCTTGTGGCGGCGGCCATGATGGTTTCTGTAGGTGCTTTTGCACAGAAGGCTTCCGAGTTGAAGTATTATGATGTGAGGGAGCTGGGGCTTCCGGTTCTTGGAAAGGGTTTCCAGGATTGTGTGAGGGAGAATGATACAATCAGTGACGGATTTTACACCCGTCTTTCTGCTGATCTGCAGGGGGTTGTAAGAAAGGCTGTTTGGGATTTGGGCCAGAATTCCGCAGGTTTGGCTGTGAGGTTCCGCACAAACTCAAAATGTATTGGAGCAGCGTGGAAACCGCTGAATAATTTTGGCATGAGCCATATGACCCCTACCGGCGTGAGAGGCCTTGACCTTTATTCCCTAACTGACGGCGAATGGCTGTTTGTGGGTGCGGGCCAGCCTAACGGAAAAAATTCAAGAAACGTGTTCATAAGGAGGATGAACGGCGATATGAGGGAGTATATCATGTACTTGCCTTTGTATGACGGTGTTATAGATTTGGCTATTGGCATTGATTCAACTGCGGTGATTGAGAAGCCGCAGGTGATGGACCTCGTTCCTTCTGCGCAGGACCTTCCAATTGTATTCTACGGCACCAGCGTAACCCAGGGAGGTTGTGCAACCCGTCCGGGAATGGCTTATCCTTCAATCATTGGGAGGAAACTTCACAAGGAGACCATCAATCTGGGCTTCAGCGGCAACGGCCGTATGGACAAATGCCTTGGAGAGAAGATTGCAAAGATCCCGGCATCAATGTATGTGATTGACTGCCTTGCAAACTGCACATCAAAGATTGTGAAGGACAGCACAGAGCATTTTATCCGTGCAATAGTTGAGGCTAACCCCGATGTTCCGGTACTTATGGTTTCAAACTACTGCTACCCGTACCAGTACCTTGATGCGCAGTTCCACATTGATACCCAGGAGGAGAATGCCATCTGGAAGGAGTTTGCACAGAAGTTCAGGAAAGAGGGCTATAATGTCCGTTACATTGATGCATACGCAAAAGGCAACATGAAGAAATCCCCAATTGGTCCGGATCATGAGGGAACCGTAGACGGCGTGCACATGACCGACGTCGGTTTTCAGAGATTTGCAAAATTCTTGATGAAATATATTAAGTAAATTTAATGGAGAGGTATTTCCATTAGGAGGACCTCATTCGACGGTTGCGAGTTATTCCGCAGGAATGACGAAGCAGAGGAGACTGCGTCGTCCTCCGGGGAAATACCTCTCCAGTAGATGTAGAATAATATGGAACAACAAATAAGTTTAGACCCGCAGGAGCAGCAGGAGCAATTGGCCCGCAGGCAGAAAGTATTGGACACATTGAATGAGTGGGGCATCCCGTTCACAATGTATGAGCACCCGCCGCTCCCGACAATTGAGCTGGCACTTGAATACTGGAAAGACATTGACTCAACCCACTGCAAGAACCTTTTCTTCAGGAACCACAAAGGCAATAAACATTACCTTGTAGTGTTTGAGTGTCACCAGCAGATGGCCATCCACGACATTGAAAAGATGCTCAAGCAGGGCAAATTGAGTTTTGCATCAGAGCAGCGAATGGATAAATATCTTGGTCTCAGACCAGGTTCAGTTTCACCGTTCGGACTTATCAATGATCCCGACAAACACGTGAAGCTCTTCCTTGACAAGAACCTGCAGAACGCACCAAGATTGAGTTTCCACCCGAACGACAACACCGCAAGCCTTGTGGTAGAGAACTCGGACTTCATGAAGTTCCTTGAGCTTTGGGGCGGTGAATATGAGTTCCTGGATCTGTATTAGGAGTAAAAGAAAAGGCGACCGTTGAGGCCGCCTTTTTTATGTATGCTGTAAAGCAGATTACTGGCAGTTGCAAACAAGGTTTCTGTCGCCGTAGCCGTTGTCTACGCGGGCTACTGCTGGCCAGAACTTGTTCTCTCTCAACCACTCAAGTGGGAATGCGGCCTCTGTTCTGCTGTAAGGGTGGTTCCACTCGTCTGCGCAAACCTCGTCTGCGGTGTGTGGAGACATTGTTACAGGGTTGTCTTTAGGGTCGTATTCGCCTGCCTTAATCTTCTCGCACTCAATCTTAATCTGTTTCATTGCCTGGATGAAGCGGTCCATCTCCTCTTTTGGCTCAGACTCTGTAGGCTCAACCATCAAGGTCTCGTGTACAGGGAATGAAAGGGTAGGAGCGTGGAAGCCGTAGTCCATAAGACGTTTTGCAAGGTCGGTTGCATCTACGCCGTACTCAGATTTGAAGTGCTGGCAGTCGATGATGCACTCGTGAGCCACGCGGCCGGTTGCGCCGGAGTACAGAGTCTTGAACTCAGGCTCAAACTGTGCAGCCATGTAGTTTGCGTTGAGGATGGCAACCTGGGTAACTTTCTTAAGGCCAGCTGCGCCCAACAGCTTGATGTATGCGTGGGTGATAGGCAACAATAGAGGGTTACCGTATGCTGCTGCAGAAACTGCACCCATATCTTTGCCGCCGCACTCAGGATCAAGCGGATGGCCTGGAAGGTATGGAGCCAATGCTTTTGTACAGCAGATAGGGCCAACGCCAGGACCGCCACCACCGTGAGGCATTGCAAACGATTTGTGAAGGTTCAAGTGGCATACGTCTGCGCCAATGAAGCCCGGGTTGGTAAGGCCTACCTGTGCGTTCATGTTTGCACCATCCATGTATACAAGTCCGCCGTTGTTGTGGATGATGTTGCAGATCTCCTTGATCTGTACCTCAAACACACCGTGTGTAGAAGGGTATGTGATCATCAAGCCTGCAAGGTTCTCTGCGTTTGCAATAGCTTTCTCACGCAACTCCTCAACGTTGATATTTCCGTTCTCGTCACATCCTACAAGTACAATGCTGAAACCTGCCATAGCTGCAGATGCAGGGTTGGTTCCGTGTGCAGATGTAGGGATGATCATTACGTTTCTGTGGGCACCGCTGTTTGCCATGTGGTATGCCTTGATGGTCTTCAAGCCTGCATACTCACCTGCTGCACCGGAGTTAGGCTGAAGTGAACAAGCGTCAAAGCCGGTAATCACTGCCAAGTCGTGCTCAAGTTCTTTGATTAGCTCCATGTAGCCCTCAACCTGGTCTTTAGGCTGCAATGGGTGTACGTTGCCAAGCTCTCCCCAGCTCAATGGAAGCATCTCAACTGCTGCGTTAAGCTTCATTGTACATGAGCCTAGAGGAATCATTGAGTGAGTAAGTGAGATGTCTTTTCTCTCAAGTTTCTTGATGAATCTCATCATTGCAGTCTCCGAGTGGTATGTGTTGAATACCTCGTGCTCAAGGAATGAGCTCTCCCTCTTCATGAAAGGATCCTCTGCAGGTGCGCCAGGGCATCCTGAAGGCTGTGCGTCAAATACATTTGCAACTTTCATTGCCTCAACGCAGTTGGTAAGCTCGTCAAAGCTGATTCTGACACTGTCGGGAGCAGGATAGAAGAAGTTGATGCCGTCAAGCTCTGCTCTCTGTTTCAACTCTGCTGCGTTTACACCTTTAACCTCAATTGTGTCAAAGAAGTTCTCGGTAGCAAGGGTGTATCCTTTTGCTTTAAGAAGGCCTGCCACTGCGTGTGCGTAGTGGGAAACTTTCTGTGCAATTGATTTGATTCCCTGTGGTCCGTGGTATACTGCGTACATTCCGCTCATGGTTGCCATAAGGGCAGTTGCGGTACATACGTTTGATGTAGCTTTCTCTCTCTTGATGTGCTGCTCGCGGGTCTGAAGAGCAAGTCTTACTGCGCTGTTGCCCAAGCGGTCTACAGATACACCAATGATACGGCCAGGGATCTGTCTCTTGTATGTGTCTTTGGTTGCCATGAAGCCTGCGGTAGGGCCGCCAAAGCCCATAGGCAAGCCGAATCTCTGTGCAGAACCCACTGCGCAGTCTGCGCCCCATGCTGCAGGCTCTTTAAGCACTGCAAGTGAAAGAAGGTCGCAGTATGCAGTTACAAGTCCGCCTGCTGCGTGAACTTTCTCGCAGAATGCTGCGTAGTCGCGTACCTCACCGTTTGCTGCAGGGTACTGTACCATTGCGCCGTAGCATTTCTCGCTAAGTTCTGCGGTTTTATAGTCTCCAAGCTGGATCTCAATGCCAAGACCTGCTGCACGGGTCTGAAGTACTGAAAGTACCTGTGGGAAAATGTTCTCGTCGACGAATACCACGTTCTTGCCTGCCTTTACAGCATCTCTGCTTCTTACCTCAAACATCATTCTCATTGCCTCTCCTGCTGCCTGTGCGTCGTCAAGCATAGAGCAGTTTGAAAGTGGGAAGCCGGTAAGGCTGCTGATCATGGTCTGGAAGATAAGCAAAGCCTCAAGACGGCCCTGGCTTATCTCTGCCTGGTATGGGGTGTATGAGGTGTACCAGCAAGGGTTTTCAAAAATGTTTCTAGTGATTACAGGTAGTGATCCGGTGCCGTAATTTCCCATTCCAATAAGGCTTCTGAAAGGCTTGTTCTTTGAAACCATCTTTTTCAAGTTGGCAAGATACTGGCTCTCGGATACGGCTGGTGTAAGTTTAAGCTCCTCTTCCAAAAGGATGTCTGAAGGAACTGTCTGTTTTGTCAATTCGTCCAAAGTTTGGACATTCAATACCTTGAGCATTTCCTCAATTTGGGAGTCTCTAGGTCCAATGTGTCTGTCAGTGAATGTTAGTGACATGTTTTTGTATTTAAAGTGTAATTATTTTCAATTTATTAGGAGTTTACAAATATATGATTATTTTTGTAAAAACCAAACCTACAAAATTATGAGTTTATTAAGTGAAAAAATTTCTGAACTTCAGGAGAGAACAGCCCGTGTTTTGCAGGGAGGAGGAGATAAAGCCATTGCTAAACAGATAGCTATGGGCAAGCTTCCGGCAAGGGACAGGATAGGCAAGCTCCTGGATGAGGGGTCGTTTTATGAGTACGACCTTTTTATAGAGCATGACGCCAGGGAATTTGGCATGGAGAACAAGAGCCTGGCCGGTGATGGTGTAGTTATTGGAACAGGTACCATCAACGGGAAGCCGGTTGCCATCTATGCCCAGGATTTTACTGTTGCCGGAGGTTCGCTGGGTTCAATGCACGCAAGAAAAATCACCAAGATAATGGATTATGCGTTGAGGATGAGGATACCCCTTATCGGGATTAATGATTCCGGCGGAGCCCGTATCCAGGAGGGTGTGAACTCTTTGGCCGGCTATGGTGAGATTTTCTTCAGAAATACTATGGCCAGCGGGGTGATTCCGCAGATTTCGGTGATTCTTGGACCTTGTGCCGGAGGTGCTGTATATTCCCCTGCGCTTACTGATTATGTGTTTGTTGTAGACAAGATTTCCAAGATGTTCATCACAGGTCCGGAGGTTATCAAGTCTGTGCTTGGAGAGGAGATAGACATGGAGTCTCTTGGCGGAGCCCGTGTGCATTGCGAGACTACCGGAAATGCCCATTTCTTTGCAGAGAGCGAGGAGGAGTGCTTTGGCCAGATAAAGAAGCTTTTGAGTTTTATTCCTGCCCACAATGCGGAGAAGCCTGTACCTGTGAAGGGAGGTGCTCCACTCAAGAAGTACAAGATTGACAAGATTGTTCCGGTAGACCCAACCACTCCGTACGATGTGAGGGATGTGATAAGGTCGCTTACCGATGATTCCGATTTCATTGAGATTCAGGAGATGTGGGCCCAGAATATTGTGATAGGCTACGGGCGCATGGACGGCCGCACTGTGGGATTTGTGGCAAACCAGCCGCTTTACCTTGCAGGTGTGCTTGATTGCGACTCTTCAGACAAGGCTGCCCGCTTTATCCGCTACTGTGATGCCTTTGAGATCCCTATCGTAACCCTTGAGGATATGCCCGGCTACCTTCCGGGAGTTGACCAGGAGCATGCCGGGGTTATCCGCCACGGAGCAAAGCTGCTGTATGCGTACTCCGAGGCGTCTGTTCCGAAAATTACCATCATTCTCCGCAAAGCGTACGGAGGTGGATACATTGCAATGAACTCCCGGCATCTCCGTGCAGACTTTGTCTTTGCATGGCCTACCGCAGAGATTGCCGTTATGGGTCCGGAGGGGGCTGCAAACATCATCTTCCGCAAGGAAATTATGGAGGCGGAGAATCCCGACGAGATGCGTAAGTTGAAAGTTCAGGAGTACAAGGACAAGTTTGCCAATCCATATGTGGCGGCAGCCAAGGGGTATATTGATTCTGTGATTACTCCGCAGGATACCCGCAAGTTCATTCTTCATGCATTGGGCATTTCAGGCAACAAGACCCTGAAGAGGCCAGCCAAGAAGCATGGCATTCCACCATTTTAACAGCATAGGAGGCTTGAGATATGAACGAGATAAAATCTATAAGTGCAGACTTGGGCGATGCGGTGCTCATGTCCAATGACCCCAACCTCTTCACCGGCAAGATACAGATCCACGAGTGCGGCCGCGTGTACAAGACCCGCTACACCCGCAAGTTTGTTGAGAGGAAAAAATGGGAGGCGCCAGATCCTTCTCAGGTGAGGTCAATCATCCCCGGTTCGGTAACAGAGGTGCTTGTAAAACCTGGTGACAAAGTAAAGAAGGGCTCCAAGCTCATGATATACGAGGCAATGAAGATGAAAAACGTAATTGTTTCACCTTTTGATGCAGTTATTGAAAGCGTTGAGGTTAAAGCTGGAGACAAACTCCCCAAGGGAGCATTGCTGGTAAAATTATCATAATTTGCACAGTGTGGCAACCTCACATTTGAAGGCGTAGCGTTCCTGGCTGCGCCTTTTTTTAAAATATGCCCATTGGGACGACGTCCTAATGGGCATATTGTCCAATTTTTTGACAATTTATCCCAAATTTTAGTCCATTGGGACGACGTCCTATTGGGCAATAAAGTAAATTTGCTTTACGCGGGAAGTTTTAGTAACTTGGTCCTTTGTGAAAAGGGAGGGAAAATGGAGGATTTGTGGTGCAAAAACAGACAGGATTTGGGCAAAAGGGGAGAGGATTTGGCCTTGGAATATCTTTTGCGGAGAGGAATGAAGCTGCTGGAGCGTAACTGGCGCAGCGGGCATAAGGAACTGGACCTTGTGATGGAAGAGGAGGGGTTCATAAGGATAGTGGAAGTGAGGAGCAGGAGCTTTCCGGCGCAGATAGACCCGTTTGAGAGTGTAGACCAGGTAAAGAGGAGAAAGATCATACAGGCGGCAAAGGGGTATGTGGCGGAAAACAGGGGCAAGATAAAAGGGAAGGAGATTGTTTTTGATGTGGTTTCAATCCTTTTCAATGGGGAACTGTTTAAAGTTGAATATATGAGGGAGGCATTTGCTCCCACTTGGTAAAATATAAATAAGACATGGGAAGAGAGAACAATTATTGTATCATTATGGCGGGCGGTGTTGGAAGCCGTTTCTGGCCTGTAAGCAGAAATGACAAGCCAAAGCAGTTTCTGGATTTCTTTGGGACAGGAATTTCGTTCCTGCAGCAGACATACAATAGGTTTGCCAAGATTATACCGAATGAGAACATATTGGTGGTGACCAGCGCCCAGTATGAGGAGCTGGTAAAGGAGCAGCTTCCGCAGATGCTGCCGGAGAATATCCTTCTGGAACCTCACAGGCGCAATACGGCCCCATGCATTGCATACGCAACATACAAGCTTCAGAAAAAGAATCCGGATGCAACCGTGGTTGTGGCCCCTTCAGACCATCTTATCCTTGAGGAGGATGTATTTCTGAATACCATTCAGGCAGCTCTTGACCACGCACAGCAGAACGATGAACTGCTAACATTAGGCATAAAGCCAACCCGTCCGGAGACAGGATACGGCTACATTCAGGTAAACCCTTCCAATACCAAGATGGTGGAGGGGACCAAGGTGTACAGTGTGAAGACCTTCACTGAAAAACCCGATAAGGAGCTGGCAAAAGTATTCCTCCAGAGCGGGGAGTTCTTGTGGAATTCCGGCATCTTCATCTGGAATATCAAGACTATTGCCAGTGAACTGGAGAGATATCTTCCCGACATAGCCAACCAGTTCAAGGACATTGTCCCATTCTACTGCACAGACAAGGAGGAAGAGCTTATAAAGGGAATCTACGAGGGATGCAACGGCATCTCAATTGATTACGGAGTGATGGAGAAAACCAATTGCAGCTGGGTATTTGAGACCTCTTTCGGCTGGAGCGATGTGGGAACCTGGGATGCCTTGTACCATCTTGGACAAAAAGATGATGACGGCAACCTTATGAGCGTAGGGGACAGTATGATAGACAAAGTTAAGGGATCAATTATAGTATCCAATGAGGAGGATAAGCTTGTGGTGGTAAAAGGGCTGGAGAACTTTATGGTCATAAACACTGATGATGTGCTCCTTATCTGCCCAAGGGACAATGTGAGGTTCAAGAATGTGATTACAGACCTTACAGTTAACGAATTCAACAAGTATCAGTAACCTACCATATAAAGACAGCACAACATGGCGGAGATATTA
>CALCHD010000186.1 GCA_937901105.1 uncultured Bacteroidales bacterium
GTCGGGCACACCATGCGGTCTCGGGATGAGGTTGCGGGGTGTGCTGTTTTGTTGTCTGCTGGCCCAAACTCGTGATATATGGTATGTTAATAAAGAAATCCGAATAGCCACAGCGGAATCTTGTTTCCACGTCCGAATTCAACGTTGTCAATCGCAAGATAACTGTTTGGGATGTCCTTGATCTGGTTGAAGGATTTGTCTGCTCCACCTACTTCTATGATTATGTTGTCGTTTATTTGGAAGTCACCTTTCTTAGGGTAATATACTTCTGCAGCTCTACTGACCTGGTTGTAGAAGAAGGTCTCTCTGATAGTTTCTATCTCAGGATTCTTGTTAAAGGCGTACATAAGGTTTGGATTGTCAAGAAACATCTTCTCCGGTGCAGCCATTTGTTTTACCGCTTTTACCTTGGTTTTGAGGAGCCCAAGTAGCGCACCTCGCTGAAGCAACTCCAATAGCTTAAGTCCTTGCTCCCTTGTTGTCTCAAGTTGAGTGTAAAGGTCATCCATCTTGGGAACAAACGGCACTTGCAGGGCAATAATCATCAGCAGTTTCTTCAGTTTCTGTATTGTGATGTATTCCACTTTTTCTACAGATGGGATGTCACTTTCAATTACTTGTCTGCACACTTCGTTCAGGCGTGCATGAAATCCCTCTTTGTCTTCTTTATAAAAAGGATAATATCCGAATTTACAGTAGTCCTTGAAATGTGGAATGATTCTGATTGTTTCGGTTATATCTGAAGCAATGGATACGTGCTTTGTCAACAGATCCTCTAATGATATCACCGGATGCTTCAGTATACCCTCAAAGTTCAGATATTCACGGAATGACATTCCGTTCATGGTGTACATAGCCACTCTTCTTGAAAGATCTCCTTCTCCTTTTTCAATCTGAAGCATAGAACTGCCGGTAAAGACAACTTTCAACGTAGGATAGTTGTCATATATGTTCTTTATGTATGTCTGCCAATGGGCACACTTATGAATCTCATCAAGGAATAGATGTGTTCCACCATTGATATAATGGTATTCAACCAAGTCCATAATAGAGTTGGTTGCAAACCACATGTCATCCAATGATACATATAATACATTTTCATCCTTCAGATTTTCTTTGATATACTGAAGGAGCATTGTGGATTTACCGACTCCTTTAGGCCCCTTGATTCCAATGAAACGGGCATTCCAGTTGATTTTACTGTATAACTCTCTCTTGAATTCAAGACTCTGATGCATTATCAGTCGTCGGGAGTTTCTGTATAATACGTCGCAATTCATACTTTCGTCCTTTAACTTTGGCAAATATAGAAAAACATATTGGAATATGGAAATTTTATGTAAAAACAATATTGGAATATGTTTTCTCTTGAGATGAGGGGCGGGGTGTGTTGTTTTTTGCTGGGAAGCGGGTGAGTGAGCTTTCTGTGGGGGAGAGTGAACATTTTGCCATGTGGAATGTTAAGCAGTAAAGACCTTGATTATGGAGGACTATTTGATATTGCAGATTTGTAGGGTCAGGTTGCAGGAGGCGCTTGATTCCGGCAGGAAGGAGGAGATGATTGAGTCTCTTAAGTATTCTACAAAGGTGTTGCCTTATAGTGTGGCGCAGAATGGGGTGGAGGAGACTAGGGTGATTATGTACGGCAATAATGTGAGGCCGGTGAAGGGGCCGGTTGAGTGGCTGGATGAGATGTCGGCGAGGTGGAGTGTGCAGGGGTTTATTGCGGCTGTTGACAAGGAGTTTTCTTATGTGCAGTATAGGTCTTATAGGGAACCGTTTGAGAGGTGCATGGAGGTTTTGGGGAGCAAGGCGGTGTGGTGGAGGGGTGATGTGCTGTATCGTCA
>CALCHD010000187.1 GCA_937901105.1 uncultured Bacteroidales bacterium
TTGTTCACGAAAAGGGTATTCTGTGCACAGAGTTGCCTCTGTGGTTGAACTTTGTTCACGAAAAGGGTATTCTGTGCACAGAGTTGCCTCTGTGGTTGAACTTTGTGCACGAAAAGACTATTTTCTGCACAGAGATGAGTGTTCTTGTGCAGAAAAACGCTGATTCTGGCGCAAAGGCGTTTTTGCTTCTAGCTGCATTAATATTATTTTTGTATTACTCAATCAATAATCACAGCAGAAGCAGCGTATAATTGCATAAAGCATGTTCAAAGTCCTCTTCATAACATTCTCCGGCATGGGATTAGGATACCTTTTCCGCAGGGTAAAGGCCATGCAACATCTTCAGCAGACCATTTCATGGACGATTTATCTGCTGCTGTTCTTTTTTGGACTTCAGGTGGGGGCAAATGAATTGGTTGTGTCTAGTCTGGATACTTTGGGCCTTAAGGCGCTGCTGATTGCGGTTGCCGGTACTCTGGGCAGCTGTGTGGCGGCATGGGGACTCTATAAATGGGTATTCAAGGGAAGCGGTCATCTCCCTTGCGGCTTTCAAGAGAGTGCGGCGGGCTATGATCTTGAATCGGGTTGTTCTGGTGGCACCGGCAGTGAAGGCAAACATAATTGCTCTGGCGGCAAAGAACTGTCGGGAAGAAAAGATGCCCTTATGGAAAGTGTAAAAGGAATTCTGCAGTATGCGGCAGGATTTGTGACTGCAGCCTTTTTTGTGTTGGGCTGCGTGTGCGGTGTGGCCGGTTTTGTGCCGCAGTGGCTGTGCAATGGTGAGGTTTCAATGTATGTGCTTTATGCCCTGATGGTTCAGGTGGGTATGAGCATTGGAAGCGACAAGAGATTGAAGGAGATACTTGCATCGCTAAATATGAAAATGCTTCTGCTTCCTCTGGGTACTATTGTGGGAACTCTGGTGGCGGTGGCTGCAGCGGGAATGGCAATAAGCGGCATGAAGCTCGCAGATTGTATGGCTGTGGGGGCCGGATTCGGCTATTATTCGCTTTCGTCTGTGCTGATTACGCAGATAAAGGAGCCGGTTGCAGGAGCGGCAGTTGCAGCGCAGATTGGTACCATTGCCCTCATGTCAAATATCATGAGGGAGATCATTACGCTGTTGTTCTCGCCATTGATTTGCAGGTGGTTTGGCAAGCTGGCTCCAATTTCAGCCGGAGGGGCAACAAGTATGGATTCAACGCTGCCGGTGATAGCAGCGGCCTGTGGAAAGGAGATGGCGTTTGTCTCAATTTTCCATGGCGTGCTGGTTGATTTTTCGGTGCCGTTTCTCGTTACATTTTTTGCCTCAATATAAGTGAGGTTCAAGTTTTTTCCGTACCTTTAACACCTAAATTGAAAACTATTTAAAACTATAAAAGATTATGAAGAGATTATTTAAAGTGTCAGCAGTGCTTACTGCAACTTTGGCTCTTATGCTATGCGCATGCACTCCATCATCTTCAACAGGAAAGGCTGATGGAACAGTAAGACTTGAGAGAGTTCAGCCAGAGCAGGTTGGAATGGATTCAGAGCGTCTTTCTAGAGTTGACGGCGTTATTAACGCTTCTATTGAAAAGAAGGAGATTCCAGGTGCTGTTCTTGCAGTTGTAAGAGACGGCAAAATGGCTTACATCAAAGCTTATGGCAACAAGAGCGTGTACCCTGAGGTTGTGCCAATGACAGAGGATGTAATTTTTGACCTTGCTTCATGCAGTAAAGTTGTAGGTACAGCAATGAGTATGAACCACCTTATGGAGAGTGGCGGATTCAGACTTACCGACAGAGTTGACATGTATATCCCTGGTTTCCAGCCATACGAGGATCCTGAGACAGGCAAGAAAACAAATATCAGAATGATTGATGTTCTTACCCACTCAAGCGGACTTCCTTCATATGTGTCTCCAGAGGTTGTAATCAAGGACAAAGGTGTTGCTGATCCCGACAGCCTTATGAGCTATATCTGCACAATGAAGAGAAAACATCTTCCTACAACCAAATTTGAGTACAGCTGTTTGAACTTCATCACTTTGCAGAATGTATTGCAGAACATTACAGGCATGACATTGGCTGAGTATGCGCAGAAAAACATCTTTGATGTACTTGGTATGACCAGCACTACATATATGCCTAAAAACAAGCCTGAGCTTATGCCAAGAGTTGCCCCTACAGAGAAAAAACCTGACGGCGAGTGCTTCTTGGGAGAGGTTCACGATCCACTGGCTCGCGTTATGAACCACGGCAACTCAGGTAACGCAGGTGTATTCTCTTGCGCAGAGGACTTGGCAGTTCTTGCTGCAGCTCTTATGAACGGCGGTAACTACAACGGCATTCAGGTATTGGGCAAAAATACTGTAGATGTAATGACACAGGTTCCTGCAGGCTTTGAGCACCTTGGACGTTCACTTGGCTGGGACAACTATTCAGACTACAACAGCAACCAGGGTAACTTGTTCCACAAGACCAGAACATTCGGTCACACCGGTTACACTGGAACATCTTTCATCGTAGATCCAGTCTCTAAAACTGCCGTTATCCTTTTGGCTCACAGGGTACACCCTGCAGACAAAGGCAGCGTGGCAAGATTGAGAGCTCTAGTTGCAAATATTGTTGCAGGCTCAATCGTTGAGTAACAGGACTTCTACCATATAAAAAAGGGCTGCTTTATGCGGCCCTTTTTTGTTATGTGTATTAATGAAACCGTGACAATATGCGCAAAAAGGGGTGAATGTCACATAACTGCACAAATTTGTGACAATATGAGCTCTAGAAGGGGCAAATGTCACAGAACTGCAGCAATTTGTGACAATATGCGCTCAAAAATGGACAAATGTCACAGAACTGTTGAAAACTGTGACAACCTGGGTGGGGGAAGAACAACGGCAGAAAAAAATTCTTATATTTGTTGAAGTTAAAATTTCCGGGGCGGGGTGAAAGTCCCCACTGGCGGTAAAGTCCGCAACCCTGAGGCATCAGCCGAAGGTGGAACCGTTGAAACTACGGTACCAACAGTTAAAGTCTGGATGGAAGAAAATTTTAAATGTCATGCTAAAAAAATTCTATTCACAGTTAAGTGCTGCGGCACTTTTGTTCTGTGTTGCCTCATCATCAGTCCAGGCAGCACCATTTTGTTCAAACACATCGGACCGTACAATTTCATCAGAAGAGGAGAAGCCTTTGGAGCAGCTTCCCGACAGTTCTATCCTCATTAAGGAGATTATAGTTTCGTCGGGAGTAAAACAGAGGAATGTTTCTCCTTTGAGGCTGGTGGATATTGATGAAAAGAAAATTGCAATCCAGGCGGCTGGAAAGACATATCCGGAACTGCTGAAGGACATTCCCGGCATTTATGCAACTGCGGAGACCGGCAGCTACGGTGATGCAAAGATCAACATAAGGGGATTCAAGCAGGAGAATATCTCCGTGCTCCTTAACGGTATTCCAATCTCCGGCCTCACCTCCGGCAACATGTACTGGAACAACTGGCTTGGCCTTACCGATGCAACAGCTACAATTCAGGTGCAGAAGGGTGTGGGAGGAAGCATGTTGAGCGACAATTCCGTTGGAGGCAGTATCAATATTGTAACCAAGAGCCCGGGTGTGCAGCCATCTTACGGCGCGGGATACAACTATGCAGGGGGCGGCACATCAAAGGCGTTTGTAAACTACAACAGCGGACAGCTTGGCCATGGCTGGGGCGTATCGTTTATGGCTT
>CALCHD010000188.1 GCA_937901105.1 uncultured Bacteroidales bacterium
TTATACAGAAGTGCCGCTTCTCCTGTACAGTGCCCATTAGGACGTCGTCCCAATGGGCAGTTTTAAAAAAAAACTGTCGGGAAGAAAATCATCCCGACAGTTTTATCTTATCCTGCTTCAACTGGGCAGTCTACTTGGCAGGATTCATCACAAGCTCATACTCGTTGCCCTGTGAAAGGATCTCCTGAACAAGTTTCTGGATTGATTCAGGGGTAGCAACCTTCTCTACAGTCTCAACGTAGTTGTTGAAGTTGTTTCTGCCTCGCGAGTAGTACTGGTATGCAAGGTTATGCCAGTAGCTGTTGTGGATCTGTTTCTCTGGGAATGCTTTTATCATGTTCTCCCTTGCTTTTGTAACATACTCCGCATTAGGGCCATTCTGTGCAATATCCTTCAAGCCCTGTTTTGCAATCTCTATGAGTTTAGGGGCTTTAGCCTCATCTGTATCAAAGATAATCAAAACTGCAAACTCCTCTTTAGGCTCACCTCCTACCTCTGCCACTGTGCTTACACCGTAAGTGCCGCCCTCATCCTCACGGATAGTCTTTGTATACAGCTGGTCAAGCACGCTGCTCAAAACAGACATTCTAATATCATTCTCAAGATTCTTGGCCAATTTACCGTTGTAGATAATGGCTACTGAAGCTTTAGGAGTCTCCATAGGGGTAGTGAAGTGGTTTTTCTGAACACCTTTTGGCGCCTCAATACCCTCATCAACCCAAGAAGTGCCTTTCCTTGAAACTGTTGGAAGAGAACCTATATATTTCTCTACCATTGGCTTAAGTTCCTCAAGATTTACATTTCCTGTAATATACACCTTAAGGCCTGTCTGGTCTGCCATCAATTGGGTGTAACCTTTCTTTATATTCTCAATGCTAACATTCTCAAGCATCTCCTCCGAGATGAAAGGCCTTCTAGGGGAATTGCCGGTTATTGTCTCCTGCAAAGTTTTAGAGAACACCATATCCGGCTGTTTCATAATGTTAGGAACAATAGCCTTCAGCTGGTTGAAGCCAGCCTCAAACTCAGAAGCCTCAAAACGCGGAGCAGTATAGAACAGATACATCAGCTGCATCATTGTCTCAAGATCTTTTGGTGAACCTGATGCTGAAACACCGTGCTCAAGCTCCCCAATATAAGGAGCCACTCTTGCCACCTTGCCTGTAAGCATCTTGTTCAACTGGCTTTTAGGGAACTTGCTCACACCGCTTCCATTAAGGTAGGTAGCAAAGATATTGTTCTCAAATGAAGGCATAAGCTCATCTGCCAAAATTGAACGTCCTCCTTTTGCAACTGTCTTCAACATTACCTCATCCTTCTTATACTCGGTAGGTTTTACAATCACCTGCATACCATTGGACAATGTCCATACAGTTGTACCGAACTCGCCAGCCTCCTCCTTCTTCACTTTTGAACCTGCAAGTGCAGCTGCATCCATCAAAGGTTCGTTGGATACTGCAGCTTTTGGAGCCTCAATCTCCGCTGTCTTTACTGCAGCAAGAACGTTAAGGAAATCCTGTTCAGATGGAACAGCCAAACCCTCCCTTTCAGGAGCTGTATAGAAAATTACAAGATTGTTGTCTCCATAAAGCTGTTTTGCAGCCATATTCACCATCTCTGGAGAAAGCATTGCAAGATACTGCTGTACAGTATTATATGCATACGCAGGATCCATATAAGGCTCACCCTGGGTAAAGTGGCTTATATACTGGTTTACAAACTGAGGATTCTGACGGCTCTCCGCATTGTTCATTGCAGTCTCATATCTCTTAAGGATATTGGTCTTTGCACGGTCAAACTCGTCGGGAGTAAAGCCATATCTCTTCACCCTCTCAAGTTCTGTCATAAGTGCAGTGAATGCAGGAACAGCGTCACCATCCTTTGAAGACACATCTGCCATAAGGGCGTGAAGATCGTTGCTCATATTGCCAAAACCGAAACTTGCATTAAGGAATGGAGCATCAGCTTTTCTTGCAATGTCACTCAATCTCTCGTTTACCATATTGCTTACAAGCCCCTCAAGAAGATCGTTAAGCATTGCAATTCCCAAACCGCGGTACTGCATAGGGATAGCAGGACTCTTTGCAGCCAGCATTACACCTGTAGAGTTGTTCTCCTTGTCTGTGAAAATTGTTACAATAGGAGTTGCATTGTCAGGAACAACAACAGGCTCTTTAGCTTTAGGGTTTTCAGCCTTTGGCAACTGGCCGAACAAATTCTTTATTTTGCCCACTACAGCCTCTGCATCAACATCACCTACCACAATAATTGACTGCATATCAGGACGGTACCAAGTCTTATAGAAGTTCACAAGAGACTCCGGCTTGAAGTTCTTCAAGTTCTCCTCTGAACCGATAAGAGATACATTCTCCAATGCAGAGCCTTTGAACAGGGTCTTCATCAAAGCCACCTGCTGTCTCCACTGGTATCCGTCACGGGTTCTTTTCTCCTCAAGAATAACGCCACGCTCCGCATCAATCTCTGCAGGGTCATTTGTTACGAATGCTGACCAGTCAAACAGGATAAGCAACGAGCTGTCAATAATACCCTCTCTGGTAACAGGCACATTGTTAAGCATATATGAGGTCATCTCATAACCTGTTCCGGCATTGATGTTTGCACCAAAAGCGCATCCTATGCTCTCCATGTAAGAGATGATACCCTTACCAGGGAAATGCTTTGTACCGTTGAAGCACATATGCTCAAGGAAATGTGCCAGACCATCCTGGTCCGGTGCCTCCTGCACTGCGCCAACATTTGTTACTATATAGAAATCTGCTCTTTGAGCGGGTTTCTCGTTATGCATTACATAATAGGTAAGGCCGTTCTCCAGCTTACCGGTAAGCACTTTCTTGTCAAGCTCAAGTGGAGCCTGAGGATTTACCTGCGCAAAGCCCATTACCGCTACCAGCGCAAGTATAACCGACAAAAACAATTTCTTCATCATCAAGTTCTTTAAATATAAATCATCCAAAATTAACCAAAAATGCAATTCCTTGTTTAATTTTTCACATAAATTATGGCACATTCCTTGAGAATGGTTAACTTGTACACATAAAATTCACTTATATGAAAAGGACATTTCTTATTGCACTTGCAATTATAATGGGTTTTGGAGCTGCCTACGCCCAGCAGAACAACACAGTTGAAACATCTGTAAACGTACGTAAAGAGGTTATTCCCGACGAAATATTCATCTCAATAACCATTAATGAAAAGGACAACAAAGGAAAGGTCTCTGTAGAAAATCAGGAGAAGCAAATGATCAAAGCCCTTTCATCGCTGGGAATAGACACAAAGTCATCCCTTACCGTAGACAATATGGGGAGCACATTGAAGCAGAATACCTTGAGAAAAGACAACATCTTCATTTCCAAAGGATACACCTTAAAGGTATCCACAGCAAAAGATGCTTCAAGTGCAATACAGGCACTTAAAGAGATTGACATAGCACAGGCATTTGTAAGCAGGGTTGCCATTTCAGATTCCCTTGAGAGGGAAGTGAAGAACCAGCTTCTTGTTGAAGCTGCACAGAAGGCACAGGAAAATGCGTCAATTCTTGCGCAGGCAGTAGGAAGCAAGGCTGGAAAAGCCGTTTATATCCAGAACTACTATTCATTTGATTCTGCAGCAGGAGCACGCATGCTTACAGTTGCATACAAGGCGGCAAATAATGACAGTTCCGGTATCTCTGAAGAATCTGCACAAGAACTTGAAGTTACCAAGAAGAGCCTGAACATAACTGTGAACTGCAAATTCCTTCTGGAGTAACATTGCGCACAAAAAAAAAATCCGGATCGAATGACCCGGATTTTTTTGTATGGTTTTTGAAGAAATTACTCAGCAACAACCTCAACTTTGATAGTAGCTTTGATGTCTTTGTAGCATTTTACAGTTGCATCATAGATACCAACCTCCTGAAGTTTAGCAGCCTCAACAATAGTGATGTTTCTTCTGTCAATCTCAAAACCTTTCTCAACAAGAGCCTCAGCAACCTGAATGTTGTTAACTGAACCGAAGATTTTGCCAGCAGCGCTAACTTTAGTAGCAACTGTTACCTGTACGCCCTCAAGTTTAGCAGCTAGAGCCTGTGCATCCTCTCTAAGTTTAGCCTCTTTGTGAGCTCTCTGCTTCATGTTCTCTGCGTGAACTTTTTTAGCAGAAGGAGTAGCCATTACAGCCATTCCCTGAGGAATAAGATAGTTTACAGCGTAGCCGTTCTTAACTACTACGATATCGTCTTTGTGACCCAAGTTAGCCACATCCTGTTTAAGTATAATTTCCATCTATCTGTCCTCCTTATTTCAATAAATCTGTTACGTATGGTAGCAATGCAAGGTGTCTTGCGCGTTTAACTGCCTGAGCAACCTTTTTCTGGAATTTAAGAGAAGTACCGGTAAGTCTTCTAGGAAGAATTTTACCCTGCTCGTTAAGGAATCTCTTAAGGAACTCAGCATCCTTGTAATCTACATATTTGATACCTGCTTTTTTGAAACGGCAGTATTTTTTCTTCTTAACCTCTACTGTAGGAGGGTTAAGGTAACGAATTTCGTTGTTAACTGGATTTGCCATAATTTTAACCTCCTAATTATTTTTGTTCAGCCTGGTTAGCTCTTCTTTTCTCTGCGTATGCAATAGCGTGCTTGTCCATTGCAAAAGTTAGGAAACGGATGATTCTCTCATCACGTCTGTACTGAGTCTCAAGTTTAGCAATAAATGCTGGCTCTGCTTTGAACTCAATTAGGTGATAAAAACCAGTGGTTTTTTTCTGGATAGGGTAAGCCAATTTCTTAAGGCCCCAATCCTGCTCATACACAACCTCGCCGCCATTCTCCTTGATAAGGTCAAGGTATTTGGCTACCGCTTCCTTCATCTGGGCATCAGACAAAACGGGAGTTGCAATGAAAACGGTCTCGTACTGTTTCAACATCGTGTGTTAATGTTTATGTTAATTAATAAGTTTTATTTCAAGCAGTTACAAAGGTTTCTTGCGAATTTTGCGCTACTTGGGGCTGCAAAGATATAAACTTTTGATTAACAAACAAAAAAAACTGCTGCCCAACCTTTTGCCTTTACGGCGCGGCGGGCAGCAGTTCTACTATAAAAATACTTGCTTAATACTCAAATTTCACATTGGCAAAGGTATGTCATTTATACAGACTTACCTAATTTTTGCCCATTTTTAATATTGCAAGCCTATTTTACATATATTTGATTATTAGCAATTTAACACCTTGCAAACCTTGCAAAATCTTGCAAGGGCAAATCCGGACCTTGCAACAGTCCATTTTGATCCCCAAAAACCGCTTTTCAGCTGAAGTTCATCTGCGGATCCTCAAGTATAAGTTCCTGCAGTGATTTTTTCAGACGGCTCTTGCGTACATAGATGTTTTGAGGGGTGTCGTTAAGTATTACGCTTATTTCCTGCGCCGAGAATCCGGCATAGATCAGGCACAACAGCTTCACATTATCCTCCCTCATATTGGGGTACCTCTCCCTAACCTTACGTATCACGTCATTGTTCTTTGCATTGACCACCTGCTCCATCACGGCAAAATTGTCACCGCTCAACTGCATCTTCAACAGATCGTCAACTTTCTTGTGCAGTTTTTTTGAATCACCAAACTCGTAATAGGTCCTTACCAGCTCCTTCACTTCTGCAAACCTGTTCTCCAGAAGATCCTTCAGCTCCTTCTCCTTTGCCTTATGCACATCCAGCTGCGAAAGGAGATTTTCCTTCTGGTTCTCCGCACTGGCAACCTTGCTGCCCAGGGCATCAATATTTTCTGCATATTCCGCCAACAGCATATCCTGCTTTCCAAGCTTCATGCGATATTGCCTTACCAGCAGTGCAACAACGGCAGCCAGCAATAGAATTCCCAAGATATATGCTGCCGCTATCTTGTACCCCCTCATCTTTATGCGGTAGTTCTCCTCCTCAAGCCGTCTCTGTACAAACTGCTGCTCTGCCTCCCTCACAGACTCGCTTCTTGCGGCAAACTCCAGCGAATCCTTCAGCTCTATATATCTTGTACTATAATCCAGCGCTGTCCTGTAATCACCCTTCTGACGTGCAACCTGTGCAGAAACCGTGTAAAGTTCCAGCAATTTGCCGGGAGAATCTGCAGAAACATTTTCCTTTGAAAGATATGCAGAGTATCCCTTCAGGCACTCCGCCGCCTTGGAAAGGCTGTTCTTCTTAAGATAAATCTTTGCAAGGAGAGGGTAATCCATAGGATTTACCGCACTGTCATTGAACTTGCTGTATGTGCTGTCCAGCTGGGCAAGGGCCTTGTCCGCCCCGTCCTCCATCTTGCAGTATTGCGCCGCAATCTCTGTAGCAAACCTCATGAGAGCCTTGTTGTACAGGTTCTCCTTCATATCCACCACACTGTCCCTTGGACTGAAAAGCATCTTGCTCCTCATCTGCACCGCCATTTCCGACGCTTTCCTGTACAACTCTATAGACTCCTGCGGATTGCCGTTGATAGCATAAACATTGGCCATCCCCTCATAGGCATTCATGCAATGTTCCCTCACATCACTTCCTGCCTGGTCATAGAACTCAAGAGCCCTTGAAAACATTTCCAGTGCATTTGAATAGTCCATCTTCTTCACATAAAGCTCACCTTTATAATAGCATATCTGCCCCTTGAGCACCACTTTGTCTGTCTCCACGCACAGCTGCTCTGCCAGAAGCATCTCCTCCATGGCATCATAGTATTTCTGCTCCTGCAAATAGCTCTTTCCTGTATAGAAATGATACAGAGCCTCTTCCAGCTGTGGGGTAACCTCACTGTCACCACTTGCAGCACATGAAGCCAGCATTACCAAAGACAATATATATATAATGTATCTCTTCATCCCGACAATTTTCAGAAAGTCCCCACAAAGGTACAATTTAAAATCAAAAAAAGAGGATGTCCAAAAGGACATCCTCCATACATTATATATAGTGCGGATTATTTTTTAGGAGCATTCTTAAGAACCTCAACTACAAAATCCCACCATTTTCCTACAGAGTCAATCTCAACCCTCTCATCTGGTGAGTGAGGAGAGAAGATAGTAGGGCCGCAAGAAACCATATCCCAGTTAGGGTAAGTACCGCCAAGGATACCGCACTCCAAACCTGCGTGGATAGCCATAACAGCAGGCTGTTTGCCGTAAAGTTTCTCGTATACCGCCTTCATCTCCTTAAGGATTGGAGATGCCATGTTAGGAGCCCAGCCAGAATAGCCGCCTCTAAATGAAACCTCTGCACCTGCAAGCTCAAATACTGCACGCATTTTCTCTGCCAAATCATCTTTAGCTGTATCTACAGAACTTCTCATTAGAGAGTGTACGTTGATAACACCGTTCTCTGATTTTACAATGGCCATGTTGTTTGAAGTCTCAACCAGGCCAGGCATTGCGTCGCTCATTCTCTCAACGCCGCTAGGACAGCCATATAAAGCCTTGCACATGTTAACAGCAACCTGCTGGCAGATAGCCTCACCTGCAATTGGAGCATCCTCCAAGAATACTTTAGCATCTTTGTCAGTTGCTGCATACTCAACTTTAACCTCTGCCTCAACTTTAGCAACAACAGCTTTAGCCTCCTCAAGCTTGTCTGCTGGTACTGCAATGTTTGCAACAGCCTCTCTAGGGATAGCATTTCTCATGTTGCCGCCCTCAATGCTGACAAGTTTTGCACCAAGGTCTCTCAATAGAGGAAGAAGCGCTCTTGTCATCACCTTGTTTGCGTTAGCTCTGTAAAGCACGATATCCATACCGGAGTGACCGCCTACAAGACCTTTAACATTAAGATTCTGTCCTACATAACCTGCAGGAACTGCCTCTGTAGTGTATTTGAACGAAGCTGAACAGTCAAGACCGCCTGCACATCCTACATAAAGCTCACCCTCAGTCTCTGAATCAAGGTTAATAAGGATATCACCTTTAAGTACGCCAGGTTTAAGAGCACGTGCACCTGTCATGCCAGTCTCCTCATCAATGGTAATAAGCACCTCAATAGGACCGTGCACAAGATCATTCTGCTCAAGAACTGCCATTGCAACTGCACAGCCAAGACCGTTGTCTGCACCTAGGGTAGTACCTGTAGCGTAAACCATATTGTCTACGATTCTAGGTTTGATAGGATCTTTCTTGAAATCATGCTCCACATCATTGTTCTTCTGTGGAACCATGTCAATATGAGCCTGAAGAATGATACCCATTCTGTCCTCCATGCCTGGAGTGGCAGGTTTGCGGATAATTACGTTGCCAATCTCATCCTGGAATGACTCAAGGCCAAGGTTCTTTCCAAAATCACAAATATATTTCGCTGCCTCCTGCTCAAATTTAGAAGGGCGAGGAATTTTTGTCAACTCATAAAAGTTCTTCCACACAATCTGTGGAGACAAATCTGCAATTGTACTCATAGTAAAAATGTATTTTTAGTGTTATAGAATTATTATTTCATAAGCGTCTCTATCGGGAAGCCAAGAATCTTGCCAAGCTGATAGACAGGAACCCTGCTCTGAACAAGCACCTGTTGGCCGTCCTTTATCTTGGCTATTACTGTCACAGGCTTGCGGTATGCCACTTTGCCCTTTGTATTCAGTGATGCCTCTGCCAATGGCGTAGGCTTTATCTGCTCGCCATCCTCCACAAGTTCAACCACTATAGGCCTGCCCTGCATATTGCCCGCCGGAAGAAGCCCTTGTGTATCTGATATCCTGAACGCAATGTAAACATGCTTTGCATTTGATGCCTTTGGCACAACATCAAACACAACGCACTGCTCGTCATAAAGTGTCTTGCCCACAAACATGCTCATATACTCATCCTCAAGCCTCTTTATCTCTGACAATGTTGCCGCCATAGCCTCGCCGGAGAATGTGGCATCAGTATCTCCTGTAATGATATCCAGCCTTTTCTGCCTCAACTTGAAGATAAGTGCAGCTGTCTCCTCAGCCTTCTTCTCAAGACTCTTCTCTACAGCCTGCTGCTGCATTACCGGAACCTTTTCCATGCCGTCAGCACCTGCAACTGTCTTGTAAAGGGTAGTGGTAACATTGTCAATGTTTGATGCCGCACCGCTTACGAACTCCTGCGCACCCTGCATGCTTGGAAATCTCCACTGTGCCCCCTTTCCGGTATAGTTGTCTGAAAGGACAATCAGCCCCTGGCTGCACATGTTCATGAAGTTGGCTGTACCAACCTTTGAACCCTGCAGGTTTACAGCTGCCGAAACCTCCGGATCCGCCTCAATGTACGGAACCATCTCAATTGACTTTATCTTGTATGTATCGCCACTTGTCTGCCTTACATCCAGTCCAAGATATTTCTTTGCAAACTGGGCATATGGTCCGGCCTGGTAAGACTCATGCTCTGCAGTTACCTTCATCACCAGAGTAGTGCTTGGCAAAGAATATATAACTGTACCTGCTGGAGCAACCTCATCCTTGCCCAACACCTGCGCAACAGCCGGAATCTGCATTCCTGCCATAACCAGCGCCGCCAAAAACAATTTTAATTTATTCATATAGCTTCTTGTATTCTTCTATTTCTTCACTGCGGAAATCCCTTTTCCACCTTTTGTGGCTCCACAGCCAGTTCACCTTGTTTGCAAAGATGTCATCCTGCAAATAATATGCAAACTTTCTTGTAAGCTCCCCGTGAGGAACCCCCTTGGTATTCTCCTCAATAAGCCTGAAACGGATCTCATACTTGCCCCTCGCCACTCTGTCAATACCCATGTACACCATAGGTATACCCAATTTTGATGCCACATATTCAGCACCTGCCAGAAATTGCGTTGGCTGATTAAGAAACTTCACCACTACCCTCTCCTCCTTTGGAGACTGGTCTGCAATAAAAATATACAGGCCTTTGGCCTTCTTGTCCTTAAGAATATGCCTGATTATATTTCTGGATTCAAGAATATGCCCCTTATTGCCCGACTTATGGAACGCCAGCATCCTCATCTTCACAAAGAAGCGGTCAAAAGCCTTGTTCTTTGCCCTCTTGTAGCTCAAATACAGGTTGCTCTCTGCAAATCCGCCCGTAACTTCAGCCCCCTGCGGACCGCAGACACCGCCAAAAAGCTCCCAGTTGCCAACATGGCCTACCACTATCACAACCTTCGGATGCTTTTCGCACAGTTCATTCATCATCTCCCTGCTTGGAACAGAAACAAGCTCACATATCTGCTTCTGGCTGGCAGTTATCGCCCATATGCTCTCCAATGCAAGATCCATCATATACTGGTAATACTGTTTCCTCAACTTCTTAATCTCCCCATAGTGGAGACCAGGGAAGCTGCGGGCCATATTCACATCTATGACACTCCTGCGGTAACCGAACAGATTCAGGAAAAATGCAGTTATATCAGAGAGCATATAGAACACCCTCCTAGGCAGCAGAGAGACAAGATACATGCTCCCCCACAATATCCAAAACAGCAATTTGTGCATATTCCCGACAATAATTTCCGCCTGCTGCACACCACCTGCAAACAAGCACAAAAACAAATTTAACAAAAAAGAGCAAACAACCCAAAAAACTGCATAAAAAAAGAGAGTGGCCAAAAAGCCACTCTCCCTGATATACTGTAGGATCAAATTACGCAGTAACTCTCTCCAGCCATTTAACCATAGCTAGCATTACGCCCATTGAAACAAGGCAAACTACTAGGAATACAGTCCAGCACTGCCAGATTGGCCATGCGTTGTACATGATAGGACCAATCCACAATAGACCGTTACCTAGAGCTGTAGCTGTTAGCCATAGACCCTGGCAAAGACCTAGAAGGTTCTTAGGAGCCACTTTAGAAACGAATGACAAACCTAGTGGAGAAATGAACAACTCAGCAACGGTAAGGAAGAAGTAGGTTACGATTAGTACCCATGGACCTGCTTTCAAACCAGCTTTTGCAGTTGCAGACATCTCTTTGAACTCAGTTGCTGAAGGGTAACCCATCATATATGAGTAGATGCCTAGGAATACGAATGCCAAACCTGCAATGAACATACCGTAAGCAATCTTCTTAGGAGTAGAGATAGCTTTACCTTTCTTAGCCAAAGCTGCAAAGATGAACATTACAACTGGGGTAAGTACAATTACAAAGAATGGGTTAACTGCCTGCCATATCTCTGGTGCGAACAATGAAGTATCAGCAAAGTCACGTGCAAACAATGAAAGTGATGCACCGTTCTGGTGGAATGAGAACCAGAAGAAGATTACGATACCTAGTACTGCAAACAAAGCGTAAAGTCTCTGTTTGATCTCTTTAGCCATAGCAGCTTTCTCCTCAGTAGTATAGTTGACTGAAGCAGCAGCCTCTTTCTTTGCAGGAGTAGGGAAAATTTTCTTGGTAGCGATAAAGATAACCAATGAAATTGCCATAGCAGCTACTGAAGCGATGAATGAGTAGTGGATACCAGTGTTGAATACGTCAAGGTACTGGCTGCAGAATGCAGCAATGTCACCTGAACCGCCAACAGTAGCCATAAGCTCTTTAAGGTTAGCCAACTGACTCTCTGCCATGTTTGCACCCTCGTTGATGAACTTATGGCAAAGTGCAGGAAGATCTGCATTGTAAGCCAAACCGTTCACTTTAAGCCACCAGCTTCTTAGCATTGGAGCGATGAAAGGAGCAATAAGACCACCTACGTTGATGAACACGTAGAAAATCTGGAAACCAGAGTCACGTTTGTCTTTAGCTACAGCTAGAGCCTCAGGACCCTCTTTAGCAGCCTCAGCCTCAAAGTTGTCATACATCTGGCCTACGATAGCCTGCAAGTTACCTTTGAAAAGACCGGTACCGATGCAGATGAAGAGCAGTGCCAATGCCATCACACCGAGAGCTACAGCGCCAGCGCCAAGAGGCAATGAGAGCAACAGGTAGCCAAGGAACATGATGACGATACCGCTTGTTACCATC
>CALCHD010000189.1 GCA_937901105.1 uncultured Bacteroidales bacterium
GGGTTGTCCGTTCATAACAAAGCCATGATTACTCTGCAGTGATATATCCGGTCTCCTGGTTCCAGCGCAGTTTCTTGTAGTAGGTGAGAAGCTCGGCATCTGCTCTGGGACTTGGTATGTATGTGCTCAAGCCGGAGTATTTTTCACTGTTGATCTTTATTCCAAGGAATTCCGGTGTGGCAGCCTTGTATATAACTGCTTTGTTCAGAGCATTGGTGAACTCTTTGGCATCTTCACCGGCGAGCTGCTGCATAAGTCCGTTTATATCGTAGAACCAGTGCTTGTTGCCGCTGTAGTATTTCTGCACCTGTGTGGTGTCAATCAGTTTGCTGCTGAAGTTTCCGTTGCTTCCGTATTTTTCAAAAATGGCCTTTGCCTTTGCAGCAACGTTTTCAAGTTCTGATGTCTTTATTACAGATATGGTGGCAGATCTGCTGGAGCCGCTCATGCTGTTGTAGTAGTCATAATAATCCTTTGCTACATTTTCCAGCTCCATTGGCTCCCTGAAGATGTGCTCCATGATGCTGGAGTATGGAAATCCGTTTGAAAGTATTTCTGTAGGGGATGCTATGATATAGTCTACAGAGTCCTTAAGCTGGTAGGCAACCTCAATTCCGCTCATAAGGCATGCGTCAAAAATTATAAAATCCACTTTGTATGGCAGTGCAGCAGCAAGGTCTATAATATCCATTTCATTGCCAGCATCCTGTCCGAATGATCTTGTCTTGCCATAATACCCCTTTGGAAGCCATCCTGTTCCGTGAGACCATAGCACAAGCCCATACTCCTGGGCCGGGAACATGGTCTGGCACACCTTCATCACGCTTGTGAGAGACGCCGGATCAGCGGAATTCATTGCAGGGAAGCGGTATACTGTGTCAAGTGCAGCTGACCCGTCCTCCTTTTTGCTGATTCTCAATAGAGAAGGATTCACATTGGTTGAATGCAGATAAACAAGCAGGTTGTCTTCTGCAGGAAGGTATCCATCCATAAGTGCATTGAGGTTATTTGTAGCATTTGATGCGAGGTTGTTGTTTGCAACCATATATATCAATACACTTTTCTGCTGTGCCGGATACTCCGGCGGATCCTGGCTTACAGGGTCACATGATGCAACGGCAAAAAGCAGGGCCAATGAGGCTATAAGATATTTCAGATGTTTCATAATTCTAGTTCTTGAATACAAAATAAACGGCAAGTACAAGGAATACAAATGCAATGAGGTGGTTCATCCTGAAGCTCTCTGTCTTGAAGAAGATGGCAGAGAACGCTACAAAGACAAGCAGAGTTATAACCTCCTGTATCACCTTCAGCTGTATCAGTGAAAACGGCCCGCCATGCAGGTTTGAGCCAATACGGTTTGCAGGCACCTGGAAGCAGTACTCAAAAAGTGCTATCAGCCAGCTGATTATAATAATGCCGAACAGGCCCCACTTTGGAAGCATCTTGTCTGCTCCAAATTTAAGATGACCGTACCATGCAAGTGTCATGAATGCATTTGATACAATCAGCAATATGATGGTAAGAATTCCTTTTCCCATTTTTTTTAAAATCCGTTAAACAATCCTCTCTCTAAATGTGTTGGATAACTGACAAAATTAGAAAAAAATTTCCATATATTTGTTGGCTATGAAATGTAAAGGCTTATTGGCATTCGTTGGCGGTGCACTTGCAGGTGCAGCAGCCGCCATCCTGCTGGCTCCAGATTCTGGCGAGAATACACGCAAGAAACTGAAAGAGAAAGCTCAACGGGAGTACGATCACCTTAAGGACAAGCTTGCACGGGCAAAGGCCGAGTGCGGGTGCGACGGAGATGATTGCATAATTGAGGAGCAGTAAGGCAGGAGACTTGACCTGACTTCTTTAAAAATCAGCAGCCATGGATAAGCTTGATGACAAAATGGAGCTTGGCTCCATTACACAGACCCTGAAGGAATATGCAGACTTGAGGGTTGATGAGTACAAATGTAAAGGGGTGGAGAACCTCTCGCTAATTTCCAACAAGGCGCTTGCAGCGCTTGTTGCCATAATGTTGGGTGCTGTAATACTGCAGTTTGCAGGCTTTTCAATAGCCTTTATAATATCTGCCGTTACAGGGAGCTTTGCAGTAGGGTTCGGTGCGGTGGCACTGGCTTTTGTATTGATGCTGGCGTATGTCTATACAAAAAGGGATACCCTTTTTATAGGCAAAATGGTAAAAATGTACTCAAAAATGTTTTTTGGCAGGGAAATGGAAGAGATAAAGCCTTTCCAGCAGGAGAACATGTGCAGGTTAAGGATGAAGGAGATTGAACTGGAGGCTCATTTGAATGTGTTCAAGGAGTATCTTAATCCCCTTACCTATATAAACTTTGCAATAGAGAAAATATCCTTCCTTGAGCAGCTGGCTGCAGCAATTGCAAGAGCCGGCACTGCAGTGAAGGAGATGTTTGGCAAAACAAAAAAAGAATAGGAATATTATTCCCGACAATAATCAACAATAAAAAACTATATGAATTTCTTAAAAACTATGTTATGCGTATGCGGGTTCGGACTTGCGGCAGCATCTTGCTCACAGGGAACCCAATCTAAAGAGGAACCGTTCAAATATACGGTTGACGAATTTGCTGATATCCAAGTGTTGAGGTATAGGATCCCAGGGTGGGACTCACTAACCTTGCAGCAGAAGGCCTATATCTACCATTTGAGCGAGGCGGGAAAATGCGGTAGGGATATCCTTTTCAGCCAGAACTTTGAGCATAATCTTGGAATCAGGAAAATGCTTGAAGGAATCATTGAAAACTACAAAGGCGACAGGGAGAATGAGCAGTGGGAGAAATTTATGGTATATGCCAAGAGAGTATTTTTCAGCAACGGTATCCACCACCATTATGCAGAGGACAAGATTATGCCGGAGTGCACACAGGAGTATTTCGCATCTTTGCTTGATGATGTAAAGGCAGAGAAAGAGTGCTATGAGTATCTTCCTGTAATGTTTGACCCTGCTCTATACCCACAGAGAAAATATACAGGCTCTGATAAGGATATAGTTGCCAATTCTGCTGTAAACTTCTATGGTGAGGGTGTGACAAGAAAAGAGGCTGACAAGTTCTATGCTGCTATGGAGGACCCTAAAGATCCAAGACCTCTTGCTTACGGTATCAATACAAGACTTGTTAAGAAAAACGGCAAGCTTGTTGAGGAGGTTTATAAGGTTGGAGGCAGATTCTCAAATTCAATCAATGCAATTATCGGCCATTTGGAGAAGGCTGCAGAGTATGCAGAGAACCAGGCGCAGAAAGACTATATTGCCCTTTTGATTGAGTACTACAAGACCGGAGACCTTAAGGTTTGGGATGAGTACAACGTTGCATGGGTTCAGGAGAACCAGGGCCAGGTAGATTTCATCAACGGCTTTATTGAGGACTACAACGACCCTCTTGGCCGCAAGGCAACATGGGAGTCTTCTGTAAACTTCAAGGACATTGCAGCTTCCCGCAGAACACAGCTTATCAGCGACAACGCACAGTGGTTTGAGGACAACTCACCTGTAAATGACAACTTCAAGAAAAAAGAGGTAAAAGGTGTGACTGCAAAAGTTATCAACGTAGCTTGCATTGGTGGTGACTGCTTCCCTGCAACCCCTATCGGAATCAATCTTCCTAACTCAAACTGGATCAGAAAAGAGTATGGTTCAAAATCAGTTACCATTGCAAACATTACTGATGCATACAATTTTGCTGCAGAGGAGTCTCCAAAGAGCATGACAAATGAGTTCTCATGGGATGATGAGGAGAAAAGGCTTATCAAAGAGTACGGCAACCTTACCGGCAACCTTCATACAGACTTGCACGAGTGTCTTGGCCACGGTTCAGGCCAGCTTCTTCCTGGCGTTTCGGCAACTGCACTTGGCGAGTACAACTCAACCCTTGAGGAGGCCAGAGCAGACTTGTTCGGATTGTACTATGTTGCTGACAAGAAACTTGTAGAGCTTGGCATACTTCCAAACGAGGAGGCTTACAAGGCAGAGTACATCAACTTTATAAAGAACGGTATCTTTACCCAGTTTGTAAGAATTGAGCTAGGCAAGACCAATACAGAGGCCCACATGCAGGACAGGAAACTTATTGCAGAGTGGTGCTATGAGAACGGCCTTAAAGAGAAGACCGGTGCAGAGAAAGATGTAATTGAGAAAGTTACCAGAGACGGCAAGACATATTTTGTAATCAACGATTTCCAGGCATTGCGTGGCCTGTTCGGCAAACTTTTGGCAGAGGTTCAGAGAATCAAGTCGGAGGGCGACTACAATGCTGGCAAGGAGCTTGTTGAGAAATATGCAGTGCATATCAATCCAGATCTTCACAAGGAGGTTAAGGAGAGATACGCTTCATTGGAGCTTAAACCATACAAGGGCTTCATCAACCCTACTATCGTCCCTGTAACAGGCGGCAACGGTGAGGTTACAGACTACAAGGTTGTATACAACGGCAACTACCTTGAGCAGATGATGGAGTACGGCAAGAAATACTCGTTTGAGTAAGACAAATATCCCTGTCGGGAACAATGAGGGGCAGCCATTGACGGTTGCCCTTTGTTTTTTTTGCAAATCCGTAGAAAATCACTACTTTTGCGGCTCACAAAAAGCGGGCATCTCTTTTTGCACTGCTTTTTGGTGCAATGGGGTCTGGAAAATCCAGACTGAGTAACACAAAAAATTATTAAAAACAATGAAACACCTATCACTAACAGGTTCTGCAAGAACTATCGGTAACAAACAGAGCCTAAAACAGATCCGCAGAAACGAGCAGGTTCCTTGCGTTATCTACGGAAGCCACGTTGAGAACGTTAACTTCTCACTAGACGTTAAAGAGTTGACTAAAATTACTCACACTCCTTCTTCATACATTCTTGACATTGATGTAGAGGGTAAAGTATACCAGTGCGTATTCCACGCTATCCAGTATCATCCGGTAACTGACGAGGCTCTTCACGCTGACTTCTTGGCTATCAACCCAGAGAAACCAGTTGTTATTGATGTTCCAGTTGTTATCACTGGTAACTCAGAGGGCGTTAAACAGGGTGGTAAACTAATGGTTTCTTCAAGAAAACTTAAAGTTTCTGCTCCTATCGAGAACCTTCCTGATACTCTAGAGGTAGACATCACTACTCTAGGCCTTGGCAAAACTATCGTTGCTGGTGACCTTAGCTACGAGGGCATCAACATCGTTTCTCCTAAAGCAACTATCATCTGCGCTGTTAAGATGACTCGTGCTGCTCTAGGTGCTGCTGCAGCTGCTAAAGCTGGTAAAAAATAATAAATAACTGATAATTGCAGGGCGGGTATGAACTTTCTTATTGCAGGATTGGGCAACATTGGTGCTGAATACGCAGATACCCGTCACAATATAGGTTTCAAAGTGCTGGATGCTTTTGCAAAAGCGTCCGGCACTTCTTTTATTTCCGGCAGATATGGTTCAACCTGTACCGTGTCTGTAAGGGGACACAAGCTTATCCTTCTCAAGCCTTCAACCTATATGAACTTGAGCGGCAAGGCGGTAAACTACTGGCTGCAGGCAGAGAAGATCAAACAGGAGAATCTCCTTGTTGTGCTTGATGATCTGGCTATTCCGTTCGGAACCCAGAGAATGCGCAAACAGGGAAGTGCTGGCGGACACAACGGCCTCAAGAATATCGACGAGTGCCTTGGCAACAGCAACTATGCAAGATTGCGCGTAGGTATCAGCGACAACTTTGCCAAAGGGCGTCAGGTGGATTATGTTCTTGGAAAATGGACCTCGGATGAGGAGAAGGAGCTTCCTTTCATTGAGGACAAGGCCATTGAGGCAATCAAGGCTTTTGCTACACTTGGAGTTGACAGGGCAATGAATGTTGCCAATGCAAAACCTAAACCTGCGCCACAGCCCAAACCGGCTTCTGAACCAAAATCAGAGCAGAAGCTGTAATTGTCTTATTCCCGACAGATTTATACAGTCCTAAAGACTTTTTAATACCAAATTCGTGCTGATTGCAGCTTGAAGTGCTGTGCTGTTTACAGCCCAAGCAGTTTTTCGATATCCCTTCTTTCCTTTTTGGTAGGTCTTCCGGCGCCGCGGTCTCGTTTTAGGAAGATAGTCTCATTTGGGGCATTGAGCTTGTCAAGCTCTTCCTGTGGAGTGATGTTGAGCGCATATTGCGGTACAAGTGCTGCACCTTGGCGCTTGTCTATAGGTGTAATAACCTGGTACTGGTATCTGATGGCACCTTTGCGCACAGTAATTATATCACCCTCTTTAACATTCCTGGAGGATTTTGCCTCTGAACCGTTTACGTATACCTTGTTGGTTTTGCAGGCATCCGCAGCTTCAGAGCGGGTCTTGAATACCCTTATTGCCCAAAGATATTTGTCTATTCTAACTTCCGGTGTCATCAGTTCCTTCTCATGAATCTCTGTGCAGGGTGCACATTGTCATTTTCCTCTTCAAAGGCATCCAGCCCGCAGTGCGAGTGCTGTTGTGAATGGCTGCTGCACCCGCAGTCATGGGTGTGATGATGTCCGCCGCACCCGCAGTCATTGTGGTGATGATGTCCGCAACCGCAGTCATGGGTGTGATGATGTCCGCCGCACCCGCAGTCATGGACATGTACGTGGTCATCATCCTCATCCTCGTCATCCTCGTCAAAAGTTTCGCCGTCGCAGCTGATCTCGCTTACAGAATCCTTGTATGAACCGTGGGCCTCGTCTTCTGGCTCGTCATAGTTCAGGTATGTGTCAGGCTCCTCGGCAAGCTGTGGCATTGTTATCTCAAGAAGGAGGGCGGTGCCGTTTACAGGTACAAGGGTGAAGTCATCCATTGAGGCTGGAACAAGGATAGTTTCACCTTTGGCTATCATATAGCTGGCATTGTCATTCATTTTAAGGGCAGCCTCTCCCTCAATGCACATATATACGGTAAAGCTTCCTGCCAAAGACGGTACAACAGAAACAGGTTTCTGCAGCTCAACTGTCTTTACAATGAAGTTTGTTGTGTCTGCTATTGTGGTATTGCCTCCAACCTGGCTGAAATAGAACTTGTCAAGCTCAAATTTTGAATAGTCTATAACGTCAATTGCATCCTCAAGATCTATCCTTCTTGCAGTTGCAGGGTTGTTCTCTCTTCCCCAGTCATATAGTCTGTAGGAGATGTCTGAACTTTGCTGTATCTCGGCAATTACAACCTCCCCCTCTGCAGAGTGTATGCATCCCGGCTGGATGTACAGGCAGTCACCTTTTTTGGGGGTTATGCAGTTGAGAAGCTCCTTTACTGTGCCGTCCTTGCACTTCTCGTAAAGTTCCACTGGGGTTACCTCCTTGTTGAATCCTACATATAGCTTTGCACCCGGTTTGGCATCCATTACGTACCAGAGCTCTGCCTTGCCGTATGAATTCTCCCTCTCAAATGCAATCTCGTTGCCAGGATGAACCTGCACAGAAATCTTGTCCTTGATGTCAAGGATCTTTACCAGTACCGGAAAGTCGCCTTTGTACCAATTGTAGACGCTCTCGCCTACTAGGTCTCCAAGGTAGATCTCCATAAGCTCGTCAAGGGTATTGCCGGCAAGAAATCCGTTCTGCACTACAGAACTTCCTCCATACAGGCTCCACAGCTCCCAGCTCTCTCCAATAGGTTTGCCTGCAAAATCCTCGTCAAAGCATTTGCCAAGGTTTTTTGCAAGGTAATCTCCTCCCCAAATCCTCTCTCTTGCGTCGGGAATGAATTTCAACGGATATAGTTTGTTCATATAGTGTGCCTGTTAATTAAGGTTCTTGTGCAGACAGTGCAAAATTACTGCCAATAAAACTGCAAATATAGCAAAAACTATCCAGTAAACTCCAGGCATGTACATATCCAGAAAATCTTTATATGTGCATCCTGCCGGAAGCTGGGGATTTAGCAGCTGTATGAAATATGCAGTTCCGTTGTTTATGGCGTGCACGAAGATGCATGCCCATAGCGAACGGGTTTTCCAGTATATCCATCCAAGGAATATTCCTGCTATGAAAGCTCCTATGGCCTGCCATAGGTTAAGGTGTATGACTGCAAAGAAGAATGCACTCCACAGTATGGCTTTGGCGGGTGAAGTGTGGTGCAGCAGCCCTCGCATCATAATGCCCCTCAAGAAGAACTCTTCACATATAGGGGCGGCAACTACTGTTGTTGCAAAAGCCCAGAAGGAGTTGTTGAGGATCTTTTCAAATATCTGCTCCACATATTCCGGCATAGGGAATATGCTGCTCAATGGTTCCGTTACAAATCCCAGCGCAAGTATGGCTGCGGCAAGCATAGGATAGAGCGCAAGCCTGTTTATTCTCCCGGTATAGGGCTGCTCAATCTTTACCGGCTGGGTTGTGGTGGGAGCGGAGCGGTATATATATACGAAGGCAGGAACAAGGGGCAGAAGGTATGATATCAGCGGATTGATGCCGGCAACATCCATGCCTGCGGCGCTGCACACTACAGATAGCAGTGTGCCTATTCCAAGCCCTCCAACGGCTATCAGAAAAAAAACAATTACCCAGCATTGGTTAAGGCTGGGTAAGTAGCAATATAGTTTTTTAAGCATATTCTTTCTAGAATAGAGGTGAAGGGTATAGTCCCTCCTCTGTCATCTTCTTCAGCTTCTCCACAACGGTAGGCCTGTCCTCCTGGAAGGTTACACCAAACCATTTGTCGGGAGTAGAAAGGACTTTTACTGTACATCCTTTTTTCTCAATGGCCTCATTCACCACAAATGGGATGTAGAACTCCTTCTTCGGCTCATTCTGGTTTGCTTTAAGGAACTCCTTGAAAAGCTTCTCGGTGTGGGTGAAAATGTCGGGAGTAAAGCCCCACATGTTCATTGATGCATATGCATCTACAGGAAGCTCCTTGCGTTTTCCGTCCATTGCTATACCTGAAATCTTTCCGTCATTTTCTGAAATCTTGTGATGCTCCTCCACTGTTGTAAGGTAGTTGTCTGCATCTACTGTGCAGATTCCTCTTGAAACCTCGCCATTCTCGGAAAGGGTCTTGTTGAGGTCAAATCCAACCATACAGTATTTGCCTTTGTTTCCGGCGCTTGCGGTAAGGAATTCTCCCAAAACCTTGAAAGACTCTCTGCCGTAGAAGTCATCTGCGTTGATTACAGCTGCCGGGGTGTCTACAGCTTCTGCTGCCATAAGCATTGCATGTGCTGTTCCCCATGGCTTCTCGCGGCCCGGTTTTAGGGTGAATCCGTATGGGAGCTTGTCAAGCTCCTGCTCTACAAAAGCCACCTCAATAAAGCTGTTGTACTTGCTTGCAATCTTCTCCTCAAACTCTCTTCTGAAGTTTTTGCGGACAACAAATACCACTTTTCCAAATCCACCTTTTATAGCGTCATAAACTGAATAGTCCAATATAGTCTCACCATTTGGCCCAACTCCATCCATCTGCTTCAATCCGCCGTAGCGGCTGCCCATTCCTGCGGCCAAAATAATCAATGCGGGTTTCATATTATTTGAAATTTTTACGTTAATTTTGCGCTAAATTAATAAAAATATGGCAAAAAAATTTATTGGTAAGGTAAAAACAGTCCTTGGGGAGTCTAAAGTTTTCAAATTCATCAGGAACAAGTATGTTTTGGTAACAGCTTTCTTCTTGGTGTGGGTGCTGTTCATTGATACCAATAACATTTTTGTGTGGATAAATGACCTCCAGACAGTGGCCTCGCAGGAGAAGCAGAAGGAGTACTACAGGGAGGCCATAAGGCAGACCGACGAGAAGCTGAACCAGCTTACCTCCAACAAGGACAGTCTTGAGAAATTTGCCAGGGAGCAGTATCTCTTCCATGAAAAGGATGAAGAGGTGTTTGTAATTGTTCCCAGCGGCAATTAACTGTTGTCAGATATATTTGAGCAGTTCTTCCAATGAGCTGCCCATATAGGTAGGGCCACCGTCACACTCCCTGTTATAGGGGTTTAAGTAGAACTGGTCTATCCCAAAAATCTGGGCCCCCTCAATGTCGTTAGGAAAATCATCACCGACCATAATGGCCTCATTCCTTGCACGGGATGGGGCCTCTTTGTAGTATTCCTCTCCGCATATTGCTTCAAGGGCCTTGCGGAAGATTACAGGGGAGGGCTTCATCACCCCAACCTCTTCAGAGAGGATGACTGCATCTACGTATTTGTGGATGCAGGTGGTGTTCATTTTCCTGTACTGTACGCTCTTGAAGCCGTTTGATATGATTGCAACCTTTCCTCCCTTTGCCTTTACAGCCTGCAGCACTTTCTCTGTTCCCGGGATTACAGAGCTCTCCATGGCCATGAACTCAAGATATTTCTCTCCAAAGGCCATGGCAAAGTTGAGCATCTGCTCCGGAGTGTAGCTGTGGGCAGGCAGAGATCCGGCCGGCGCCTCGTTGAGGATATGCTGCAAGGTGAACAGGAACCTGTTGCAGCGGAGCTCTTCCTTAAGGATCTCACCCCTTTCATACTGTCTCCACAGGCTCTGGTTGATAACCTCATATTTCTGGAAGAACTCCTCCTTGTCCGTTACTCCAAACAGCTCTCCAAGCTGTTGTGAGTCAACCAGCTTGAAAAGGGCGCTCTTGGCGTTCTTGTCAAAGTCCCACAGTGTGCGGTCCAGGTCAAAGAGGAAGTACTTGTATTGTTTCATCCGGTGCAGGGATTATTTGCAGTAGTATTCAATCATCTTTTCAATTGCCCTCTGGCATACAGGGCAGAATGCATGTGCCTGGTTGGT
>CALCHD010000190.1 GCA_937901105.1 uncultured Bacteroidales bacterium
TTCAGAACGTCGTGAGACAGTTCGGTCCCTATCTGTTGTGGGCGTAGGAAATTTGAGGGGGTCTGTCCTTAGTACGAGAGGACCGGGATGGACGTACCGCTGGTTTACCGGTTGTGGCGCCAGCTGCACCGCCGGGTATCCACGTACGGTTTAGATAAGCACTGAAAGCATCTAAGTGCGAAGCTAGCCTCGAGATGAGATTTCCATATAGGGTCGTGGGAGACTACCACGTTGATAGGCCGCAGATGTAAAGGCAGTAATGTCAAAGTCGAGCGGTACTAATAGCCCGACACTTCAGTTGTGGAGCGTGTATCATATAAGGTACAACGTAGCAAAATAGCTAATATTTTTTCTCTCTCTTACACCATATACTGGGAGGCACCCAGCAAAAACAGCCAGTACGCGAGTACGAAAGAGAATAAATAATGGTGGTAATAGCGACGGGGATCCACCTCTTCCCATCCCGAACAGAGAAGTTAAGCCCGTTAGCGCCGATGGTACTGCTATACCAAGTGGGAGAGTAGGTAGCCGCCAACCTTCAGAGGATAATCAGAAATGGTTATCCTCTTTTTTTTGTTTCAGTCGGTTACATTCTTGATTGTGGAGAGGCTGATTGTCATGATAACACCCCAATCTGTGACAAATGGTGCTCTAGCAGGGGAGATTGTCACGTAGATGAGGTATTCTGTGACGATCGGTGTGATGAATTGATATTCCCGCAGGAGGACCTCATTCGACGGTTGCGAGTTATTTCGCAGTGAAACGGAGAAATGACGAAGCAGAGGAGACTGCGTCGTCCTCCGAGGAGAATATCTGTTCATCCAGAGTAATTCATATAATGTTTGAACATTTGTTGATGTAGTGCGTTCTATTCAGAAAATGTTCAAGTCATGTCAATTAAGCCTTACCATAAAGCCAGAAAAGTCCATGTTACCAGTATTGCAGAGTATACGAGGATTGCGGCCATTATAATTATGTTTGCAGTGTTGTTATTGATTGTGCTGGTGTAGATATTTTTATTCCATTTCCTTATATTTGCAGCTTATTAATCTATAAATAGAAGGTGATGGAGAGCTTAAATACTTTTATCGGGTCCATAAACGATGTTTTGTGGTCGTATATCCTGATTGTAATGCTTATTGGATGTGCCCTTTATTTTACATTCAAGACAAAATTTCTGCAATTCAGGATGGTTGGAGAGATGGTTAGATTGTTGGGTGATTCCACTTCAACTACAAGTGAGGGTAAGAAGCATATTTCTTCTTTTGAGGCATTTATGGTTTCGTTGGCCAGCAGGGTTGGCACTGGCAATCTTGCAGGTGTGGCAACGGCTATTGCTGTTGGCGGTCCGGGTGCTGTTTTTTGGATGTGGATTATTGCTCTTCTAGGTGCTTCATCAGCGTTTGTAGAGTCTACTTTAGCACAGCTCTTTAAGGTTAAGGGCAAGGATTCTTTTGTTGGAGGTCCTGCTTATTATATGAGAATTGGCTTGAAGAAGCCTTGGATGGGAGCATTGTTTGCTGTCCTTCTCATTTTTACATTCCCTTTCTCTTTCAATTCAGTTCAGAGCAACACTATTTGTGCTGCATTCCAACAGGCATTCAACTTTGATCCTACCATTGTAGGAATAGTCCTTACAGTGTTCACTTTTATTATCATTTTTGGCGGTATACAGCGTATTGCCAAGGTGAGTTCCATTATAGTGCCTGTTATGGCGGTGGGTTATATATTGTTGGCTTTGTATATTGTAGCAGTTAATTTCAAGCAGATACCTCAAGTTATTGAGCTTATTGTTTCCAGTGCATTCGGCTGGAACCAGGCTTTTGGAGGTATGATTGGTGCGGCCCTTATGAACGGTATAAAGAGAGGCCTTTTCAGCAATGAGGCAGGAGAGGGTTCAGCTCCAAATGTGGCAGCAACAGCGGATGTCAGCCACCCGGTAAAGCAGGGCCTTATCCAGACATTGGGAGTGTTTACCGATACTCTTGTTATATGTACCTGTACAGCATTCATCATCCTTTTCAGCGGCGTGGCCTTCACTTCTGATGCCAATGGCATACAGCTTACGCAGACAGCACTTGCAAGCCAGATTGGTGAATCGGGAAATATTTTCGTAGCTGTTGCCATCATGTTTTTTGCATTCAGCAGCATTATTGGAAATTACTATTATGGTGAGGCCAATGTGCGTTATCTTACAGACAGCAAGGTTGTTATGACGGTTTTCCGTCTTTTGGTGTGCGGCATGGTGATGTTCGGTGCACTTGCTTCGCTGGATCTTGCATGGAGCCTTGCTGATTTGTGCATGGCCTGTATGACAGCATGTAATCTTGTTGCAATCACACTGTTAAGCAAATATGTAGTGCGTCTTCTTAAAGATTATAAGGCACAAAAAAAACAGGGTATCAAAGACCCTGTTTTCAAGAAGGAGAGCATGCCTGACATCCAGAGTGACCTGGAGTGCTGGTAGCATCCTTATATTTCAAGATAACCTATTTTTTCAAAAGATCAGGTCTGAGTCGGGCAGTTCTCTCAAGGGACTGCTCTTCTTGCCATTGGGCAATAAGTTTTGGGTTTCCCGACAGCAATACCTTTGGCACTTCCCAGCCGTTGAAGTTAGCCGGACGGGTGTATACAGGTGCTGAAAGCAGATTGTCCTGGAAACAGTCGCTCAATGCTGAAGTCTCGTCGGAGATAGCTCCAGGGATAAGTCTGATCACTGCATCACACACTACAGCTGCCGCAAGCTCGCCACCGCTCAATACATAGTCTCCAATTGAGATCTCCATGGTGATCAGGTGCTCGCGGATTCTGTGGTCTATGCCTTTGTAGTGTCCGCAAAGGATCATAATGTTCTCCATGCAGGAAAGCCTGTTGGCGATAGGCTGGTCAAGTACATTTCCGTCGGGAGACATATAAATTATCTCATCATAGTTCCTCTCTGCCTTGAGCTTGTTGATGAGGGTGTAGATTGGCTCTATCATAAGGATCATCCCTGCATCTCCGCCATAGCTGTAGTCGTCTACCTGGTGGTAGTTGCCTTTGCCGTATTCCCTTATGTCGTGGATATGTATCTCCACAAGCCCCTTGTTCTTCGCCCTTTGTACAATTGAATGGTTCAACGGGCTCTCCAATAGTTCCGGAACAACTGTTAGTATGTCTATTCTCATAAAGCTGATATATTCTATCTGGTATTCACTTGGATGCAAAGATATAAAATAGTTACCCTTTTATCAATTTTTACTATCTTTGCAAGATTACAATTTTATAGTCTGCGCATTATGGACAAAGAAAGAAATTCTACGGCGCCAGCTGATATGCAGATGGCACTGGATGCTGCTCAAATCCTCCAGCAGATGAAGGATTTGCTGGGTTCAGAGGAATCCCAGGATATGTTTGAAAAGACAGAGCCTATGAAGGCTATGTTCTACACTGCCCTTAACGGAGAGAAGGAGGGTGCTGATGAAGGGAAGCTTCAGGCGCTGGCCGCTGTTGAAGCGGAGTTCAAGGCCCTTTATTCTGATGTGAAGAAGATGAAAAAGGAAAATAAGGAGGCCGCAGAGAAGGTTAAGGAGGAGAACTATGCTGTTAAGGCACAGATTGTGGAGGAGCTCAAGGCCCTTCTGGAGAAGACGGAGGACATGAATGTGACTTTTCCTGCCTTCAAGGAGCTTCAGAACAGGTGGAAGGCTGCAGGGCAGGTGCCGCAGGCAAAAGCAAAGGATCTGCTTGATACATACCAGCATTACGTAGAGAAGTTCTATGACTATATAAAGATCAGCAACGAGTTCAGGGATATGGACTTCAAGAAGAATCTTGAGGCAAAGAGCGCGTTGTGCGGGAAGGCAGAGGCCCTTGCGCAGAATGAGAATGTGGTGGAGGCCTTCAAGGAGCTGCAGAAGCTTCATGAGGAGTGGAAGGAGACAGGTCCTGTAGCAAAGGAGTTCAGGGACCAGATATGGGAGAGGTTCAAGAATGCGACATCTGCAATCAACAAGAGGCACCAGCAGCATTATGAGCAGCTGAAGGAGAGCCAGAAGAAGAACCTGGCCGCAAAGGAGCTCCTTTGTGAGAAGGCAGAGGAGATTGCAGTTACTCTTCCCGACAGTTCCAACGGCTGGAATGACCTTTCAAAGAGGATGGACCAGCTTCAGGAGGAGTGGAAGAAGATAGGGTTTGCATCAAAGAAGGACAATCAGAAGATATATGACCGCTTCAGGGCAGCATGTGACAAGTTCTATGCAGAGAAGAGGGTATACTATACAGATTTCAAGAATGTAATGCAGGACAATCTTTCCCTTAAGGAGGAGCTTTGCGCAAAGGCAGAGGCACTTATGGAGAGCGAGAACTGGAAGGAGGCTACCGACCAGCTGATTGCCCTACAAAAGCAGTGGAAGCAGGTAGGACCTGTTGTACGCAAGCAGTCAGATGTTGTGTGGAAGAGGTTCAGGGCAGCATGTGACCATTTCTTTGACAGGAAAATGCGTCACGAGCAGGAGGAGCTCCAGCAGTTTGAGGACAATCTTAAGCAGAAGGAGGAGCTTGTTGCGGAGATCCGTGCCTACAGGATAAAGAATGACAGGGCAGAGGATATCCGTGCAATGAGAGAGTTCCAGAACAGGTGGAATGCCATTGGCTTTGTGCCGTTCAAGGAGAAGGAGAGGGTTCAGAAGGAGTTCAATGACGCTATGGACAGCCATTTTGCAGATATCAGGTCTCAAGAGACAGAAAAGCAGCTCAAGAAGTTTAGGAGAATGGTTACCGAGGTGAAGAATACCGGAAAAGGTGACAGAGGCCTGAAATTTGAGAGGGAGAAGCTTCTTCAGAAATACCGCAAGGTTGAGCAGGATATTGCAACCCTTGAGAACAATATGGGCTTCTTTGCAAAATCAAAGAATGCGGATTCCATGCTTGCAGATATAAGGAAGAAGATTGCAGCGGCAAAGGATGAGCTTCTTAAGATAGAGGAGAAGATAAGCATCATTGACAGTCAGTTTGAATAATCAATAAAAAAACAATATGAATAAGAACACGGTTATTGGTTTTGTACTCATTGGTCTGATCCTGTTTGGATTCAGCTGGTACAACACCAAGCAATTCAACGAACAGGAGAGAGCGAGATTTGTAGCAGATTCAGTTGCTCAGGCGGAGGCACTAAAGAATGCCCCTAAAGTGGATTCAGTAATTTTGGCCTTGAATGACAGCGTGGCAAAGGCGCAGGTGGCCCAGGCTTATGCTGCACCAGTTTACAAGGATTCATTGTTGGAGCAGGCAAGCAAGGCTCAGGAGGAGTTCTTCACTTTGGAGAACGGCAAGATTAAGGTTACCTTCACATCTAAAGGTGCACAGGCTTCACAGGTACTGGTTAAAGACTACTATACCCACGACAGCCTTGACCTTTACCTTGTAAGAAAAGGTGCAAGCAATTTTGCAATTGACTTCTACACCGACCAGCAGATTTCAACAGCAGACTTCAACTTTACAAAAGTTGCAGAGTCTGACACATCACTTACATTCAGACTTCCTTTTGGAGAGAGTGCCTACATTGAGCATGAGTATACCCTTGCTCCCGACGAGTATATGGTTGACTTCAGCTTGAGAATGGTTGGAATGGACAAATATATCTCAAGAAAGTCCGGTGTGGCAGTAGACTGGAATCTTGACATCCCTAGACTTGAGAGAGGCTACGAGAACGAGAAGAACTACTCTACAATTGCATACAAGTTCCCTGGCGATGAGAAAGTGGAGGACCTTGGCTTGAGAAAGGCAGATTCAAAAGAGGAGATCTCTACAAAGGTTGAGTGGTTTGCATTCCAGCAGCAGTTCTTCTCTGCAATCATGCTTGCAAAGAATGACTTTGAGAGTGGCAAGCTTTCATACAAGTTCTATGACGTATCTGATGCAGACATGAGGCTTATGGACTGTAATGCCCAGATGAATCTGGAGTATTCAGCTGCACCTGTAGTTGAGTATCCTTTCAGCTTCTACTATGGTCCTAACCTATACAAGGAACTTAAGAGCTATGGTTATGGATTTGAGAAGATTGTACCTCTAGGCGGATGGCTTATCGGATGGATCAACAGAGTAATCATCATCAACTTCTTTGATTATTTGAGCCGATTCATCTCAAACTTTGGTATCATCATCCTTCTTATGACCATTGCAATCAAACTGTTGATTTCACCTCTTACACTCAAATCATATATCTCTTCTGCAAAGATGAGGGTATTGAAGCCGGAGATTGACAAGATCAATGAGAAATATCCTAAGCAGGAGGATGCAATGAAGAAACAGCAGGAGATTATGATGCTCTACAGCAAATATGGCGCAAGCCCCATGGGTGGCTGTCTACCCATGCTCATACAGATGCCTGTGTTCATCGCAATGTTCAACTTTGTGCCCAACGCCATCGAGCTCCGTCAGCAAAGCTTCTTGTGGGCGAACGACCTCTCGACCTACGACGACGTAATCAGCTGGGGAACATCAATCTGGCCCTTCGGCAACCACATCAGCCTCTTCTGTCTGCTCTTCTGCCTTGTACAGATTGCAAACACATACTACACCTCGAAGATGCAGCCCAATATGGGTGGCTCGCCCGAGCAGGAGCAGCAGATGAAAGTTATGCGTTGGATGATGTATCTGATGCCCATCATCTTCTTCTTCATCTTCAACGACTACTCGGCAGGACTCAACTACTATTACTTCCTCTCAACACTCATCAGCGTAGGAATATTCATCTATC
>CALCHD010000191.1 GCA_937901105.1 uncultured Bacteroidales bacterium
AGGCATATATGATGCTCACTGCCGAAGCACGGTCAATGACCATTGAGTATTTCTTGGCCTCGCATATCTCCTTGACGGCATTGTATATCTCATCCTGAATAGGCGCCATCAGGCTCTCACGTTTCTTGTAGAACTCGCCCTGAGGACCGAAATACTGGCGTTTGAGCTCGCTTGCCTCTTTCTCCTTGGCAAGAATAGCCTCCTCACGTTTCACGCGCTGCTCATCGGAGAGGAAAGCTGACTCACTCTGATACTCCTTGTACATATTTTCGGCCTCGGCCACAATCTCATCAATCTCGCCCTGCCAGCGTTTCGACTGCTGGTTCAGCTGCTCGTTGGCACGCTCATAGGCCGGGATATTCTTCAATATATATTCCATGTCCACAAGGGCATATTTCTGTGCCTGGACCCCTGCCACTGCAAAGCAGAAAAGCATTGCTGTCAATAGTAGTTTCTTCATAATAGTACATTTTATCTGTTTAGAATTCCTGTCCGAGTATAAAGTGGAAATGACTGCCACTATACTGCGATGAACCGAACACCTTGTCAAAGCCATATGCCCAGTCAAGACCCACAAGACCAATCATCTGCAGGTAGATGCGGACACCCACACCTGCACTGCGCTTCAGGTCGAAGAGGTTGAACTTGGAGGCATCAGCCCACGCATTACCACCCTCAATAAAGGCAAGACCATAGATTGTTGTCGCATTCTGCATGAGGAACGGGAAACGCAACTCAAGACCCAGACGTGTATATGCATAACCCTCGCGACCGTAAGGAGTGAGACTACCATTCTCGTAACCGCGCAAAGCAATCATATCGGTTGCGTAGTTGTATGAATATCCACTCATACCGTCACCACCCACGTAGAATGTCTCGAACGGTGATTTCTTGTTCTTGTTGTAACTGCCGAGGATACCGAAATCGGCACGTGTCATAAGCACAAGATTATATTTGCCCGGAGTGAGTGATGTATATGTTCTGCTACGGAACTTAATCTTATAGTATTCAATCCATTTGTGTTTGTCACGCAACTCATCCTTATAAGCAGGGCTGTTCACATTTGTAGCAAGATTTGCATAATCCTTGCCATCCCATGCCGAATAAGGTGGTGTGGCAGAAGCTACAAGAGAGAACTCCGAACCGGAACGTGGGAAGAATGGATGATCGACCGTATTACGTCCCAAGGTCAATGCAAGGTTAATATTGTTACATAGACCATTGGAGATAATGAAGTATTGCCAGTCCTTCAACGAATATACCTGATAGTTCAGCTCCGCTGAAAGTGTGAAATTGTCATCGGGCCAACGCAAACGACGTCCCCAACCAATGGAGATACCATACATCCTCAAATACTTGTCAGGGTCGTAGTATGATGATACGTTGTTGTAACCATAGTTATAGTTATTGTAGTAGTTGCCATAACCATAAAGATAGTTTGCATAGTTGTTGTAATATGCCGAATTATAATAGCTGTCGGCAACGTCGGTCTGCATTGACATGAATGCAGATACAGAGAATTACAACTTAGTATATGTTGCAGAACAAATAATACATGGAATGGATGAAGTAAAAAAAGTCAATCCTTCAAAAGGATTAATTAAAGATATAAACATTCGTGCTCTATTAGAGGCGGTAGGCGATACTGATTTCTTAGAAAGAGTAAACGGCGTAAGCGTTAGCAATATAATAAATACGTTTGAAAACGTTCAAGTGCCTTTGGATTTAACTAAAATTAAAAGAGGAAAAGGCAATAGAAAGAAATATTTAGAAAACTATATAAAAGATGCAGATATTTATGTACAAACATCTAAATTTGAAGGGTTTGGATTAGCTATAGCTGAAGCAAGAATGTTAAACACTCCAGTAGTAACTACTGAATTTGATGCTGTATATAATCAGATGATTCAAGGTAAAAATGGTTTAGTTGTAAAACAAGATCCATTAGCTGTTGCAGATGCAATAGAATTGTTGCTTAACGATAAAGATTTATATCAAGAAATTCAAGAATTCCAAAAGAATGAAAAGAAAGGTAATCTTGAGGAAATTGAAAAATTCAGAAATAATGGGATATACGATACAGGACAACTCAAGATGCGGGGTGATAGGCTACGGAAGCTGGGCTACAGCTCTTGTAAAGCTTCTTCTTAACCATCAGCAGAGCATATCATGGTTCATGCGCAGCCAAAAGAATATAGATAACATTAGAGAAAACCATCATAGCAGGTCATATCTGCAGTCTGTGCTTTTGGACCCAACCAGGTTGAATATGAGTACAGATATCAATGAGGTGATAGAGAGCGCAGATGTGCTTGTGTTTGCCGTTCCTTCTGCCTATTTTATGGGTGTGATGGCAAACTTTACAGGTTCTCTTGAGAACAAGTTCATCATTTCTGCCATCAAGGGCTTCGTGGCCGAGAGCAATCTTACAATTGCAGAGTATTTCAATCAGGTACATAATGTTCCGTTTGACAGGATAGGTATCATCAGCGGACCTTGTCATGCAGAGGAGGTTTCAATGGAAAGGCTGTCTTACCTTACCCTTACCAGCAAGCATATAGAAGTTGCAAGGGCGCTATGTGATGTTTTTGCATGCAAATACATAAAGACTACTCCAAGTACTGATATTTATGGAGTTGAGTTTGCTGCGGCGCTAAAGAACATCTATGCTATTGCAGCCGGCATATGCCACGGCTTGGGTTATGGAGACAACTTTATGGCGGTGCTAATGACCAACGCTTTCAATGAGCTTGCCACCTTCCTTAATGCTACGCACCCGGATTCCAATAGGGTGGTGAAATCTGCGGCATATCTAGGTGACCTTCTTGTTACCGGATACTCGCAGTTCAGCCGTAACCGTACTTTTGGAAACATGATTGGAAAGGGATATTCTGTGAAGAGTGCGCAGGTGGAGATGACTATGGTTGCAGAAGGCTATTATGCCAGCAAGTGCATCCATGAGATAAACAAGGAGTACAGGATTGACATGCCTATTGCAGAGGCTGTTTATCTGATCCTTTATGAGGAGAGGTATCCTCCTTTTGTGATCAAGCAGCTGACAGAAGAGCTGTTCTAGAATTATCGGGAAGAAAAAATAAAAAAACAATAATATAATGGTTTCAATAAATTTAAAGGCAGCTGAAGGATTTATTTCAGAGGCATTGCTCAATGAGCAGATAGAGAAAGCTTATAATGGCTTGGATACAGTTCTTGCAGGTAATGGCGCAGGCAATGATTTCTTGGGTTGGGTGAATCTTCCTTCGGAGATTGACGGTACACTTATTGATGCTTGCAACAGCATTGTAAAGAGATGGATCGGCAAGGTTGATGTTGTGGTTGTTGTAGGTATCGGAGGTTCATATCTTGGCGCAAAATGTGCAATTGAGGCACTTTCCCACACTTTTGCGGCAAGCATGCCTAGTACTCATCCGCAGGTTGTTTTTGCAGGACACAATATTTCAGAGGATTATACAGGAGAGCTTTTGGAGTTCCTTTCAAACAGAACTTATGCTACTATAGTCATTTCCAAATCAGGTACTACAACCGAGCCTGCGATTGCATTCCGTATCCTTAAGGAGAATATGGAGAAGAGATTCGGCAAGGAGATCTGCAAAGAGAGAATTGTAGCCATTACTGATGCTTCGAAAGGTGCATTGAGGACTTTGGCAAACCAGGAGGGCTATACAACTTTCATTATTCCTGATAACGTTGGCGGCCGTTTCTCTGTTCTTACTCCTGTTGGACTTCTTCCTATTGCAGTGGCTGGCTTTGATATCAAGGCCCTTGTACAGGGTGCAAAAGATATGCAGGAGATTTGCGCAAAGAAAGAGGCTGGCAACCCTGCAATCCTTTATGCAGCAGCACGTAATGCAGCTTATTCACTTGGCAAGAAGATAGAGATTCTAGTGAACTACAATCCTAAATTGCAGTATCTGGGCGAGTGGTGGAAACAGCTTTACGGAGAGAGCGAGGGTAAAGACGGTAAAGGTATTTTCCCTGCTTCAGTAAACTTCTCTACAGACCTTCACTCAATGGGCCAGTACATTCAGGACGGTGAGAGAACTTTGTTTGAGACTAACGTTCTTGTTAAGAAAGCTTACCACACCGTTACTATTGAGAGCGATGAGCAGAATCTTGACGGTTTGAACTTCCTTGCAGGAAAACGTGTTGAGGAGGTTAACAAGATGGCCCAGTTGGGTACACGCCTTGCACATACCGATGGCGGCGTTCCAAACTTTGAGATTGAGATTGAGCAGATTGATGAGTACACTCTTGGCCAGCTGTTCTATATGTTTGAGATTGCCTGCGGTATCAGCGGCTATATGCTGGGTGTAAATCCTTTCAACCAGCCTGGTGTTGAGGATTACAAGAAGAACATGTTTGCCCTTTTGGACAAGCCTGGTTATGAGGAGGCATCTAAAGCTATCCGCGCAAGACTGTAATATTTTATAGCTGGATAAAGTATAAAAAGGGGTAGCTTGAATAAAGTTGCCCCTTTTGTGAATAGTGCAGGAAGTGCTTCCTTGTGAAATGCTGGTGTGAGGTGAGTAATTGCCGGATACATGAAATGGAGTTGATATTTAAATTGTTTGTTTATGGAATGGATGTTTGCAATGAGATTGCTGCTGGCCGGATCACTGGGGGCAATTATAGGACTTGACAGAGAGTACCGTGCAAAGGAGGCGGGTTTCAGGACTCATTTTCTGGTGTGTCTTGGCAGTGCACTGTTCATGATAATATCCCAATACGGATTTGCAGAGATTGTAAAGGCCAATGGAGCCAATTATGATGGAGCGAGGGTTGCCGCGCAGATTGTTAGTGGAATCGGTTTTCTTGGAGCCGGAACTATCATTTTTCACAAGCAGTTTATAAGGGGGCTTACTACTGCTGCAGGAATGTGGGCTACTGCCGGCATTGGAATGGCTATTGGAGGCGGCATGTACTTTGTTGGAGTTGCTGCCACCGTCCTTGTGCTTATAGGGCTGGAGGTGCTTACACTGGCTTTTGGAAAGATAGGCCTGAGCTCAATCTCCATCACCTTCTATACATCTGACAAATCAAATCTTGAGAAGGTTGTTGGCGAGATCCATTCCAAAAAATATCATCTTGTTTCCTATACCTCTGCAGAAGAGGCGATGGGCGGCATTGTAATGTACAAGGCAGAGATAGTGATGAAGATAAGGGGGCATAGGGAGCAGAACGGGCTGTTTGTATTCATACAGTCTCTTGATAATGTGTCACAGTTAAAGGTAGAGTAGCATGAATGCACTATTGTCAGATTTGGCATTGATACTGATGGTTGCCGGTGTAGTGACCATTGTCTTTAAAAAGCTCAAGCAGCCGCTAGTGCTGGGATATATAGTGGCCGGTGTATTTGCCGGTCCGCATTTTTCTTATCTGCCTAATGTGGCAGAGGTTGAGAGCATAGATTTCTGGGGGAAGATAGGTGTGATATTCCTTTTGTTCGGACTTGGGCTTGAGTTTAATTTCAAGAAACTTAAGAAGGTTGGCGGAACCGGATTCATCACTGTATTTACGGAGGTGGTTATGATGTTCAGTATGGGTACTCTTGTAGGCCGTATGCTGGACTGGAACTGGGTTACCTCCATTTTCTTGGGCGGTATGCTGAGCATCTCCTCTACATCAATCATCATC
>CALCHD010000192.1 GCA_937901105.1 uncultured Bacteroidales bacterium
TACTTGGTGCTGCTGCGCTCGGCTTCAGTAGCCAGGTGCTCGCGCTGTGAAGAGTGCTTGCACATCTCCTCGTAGCGGTTCTTGTCTTCGTTCTTTCCCTTATCAAGATAGTGGGTGAGGAGACGGTGTACCATCATGTCGGGATAACGGCGGATAGGGGATGTGAAGTGGGTGTAGTAGTCAAATCCAAGGCCGTAGTGCCCTACGTTGTCTGTAGAGTATTTTGCTCGGGCCATTGAGCGAAGGGCAATGATTTCAATTGCGCCGCACTCCGGTTTCCCTTTAGCCTTCTCCAATAGGGCATTGATCTCGCATGCCACCTCGCGGCCGTTGTTCACAGATCCCATCTGGTAGCCGAAATGCTTCACAAAGTCCTTGAGGTTGCGCACTTTGTCGTAATCCGGCTCGTCGTGGACACGGTATACGAAGGTTGGCTCCTTCAGGCGCAGCCCTTTGGTAACGCAGGTGGCCACCTCCTTGTTTGCAAGGAGCATGAACTCCTCGATCAGCCAGTTGGCCTCCTTGCTTATCTTCTGCACCACATCTACAGGCTTGCCTGCAGAATCCACTATAACCTTCATCTCCGGGCGTTCAAAGCTGATAGATCCGCTCTGGAAACGGGCCTCTCGGAGTTTTGATGCAATGGAATGCAGGGCAAGCACTGCCTGTGCCACCTCCTTGTCGGAGTAGGATTCCCCTTTTCTCCGTCGGGAAGAGACCTTTATGCTCTTTGTTTCAACGCCACTTCCCATCTCTCCCATATATTTGAGGGTATAGTCACCATGGCTCTCAATGATTTCCTGCGCCTGCTCATAAGAGTATCTGCGGTCGGAGTTGATTACGGTGCGGCCGAACCATCTCTTTACAATCTTGGCAGATGGGGTTACCTCAAAAATGGCCGAGTAGGTGAGTTTATCCTCATTTGGCCTCAATGAACAGAGGTTGTTGGAGAGGGCTTCCGGCAGCATTGGCACTGTGCGGTCTACAAGGTATACAGAGAAGGCCCTGTCGTAGGCCTCCTTGTCTATAGTATCGTGCGGGCGTACATAGTGTGTGACGTCTGCAATGTGCACTCCAATCTCATAATTGCCGTTCTCCAGCACTTCAAACGATACGGCATCGTCAAAGTCCTTGGCGTCTGCCGGGTCTATTGTAAATGTCAGCACCCCTCTCATGTCCCTGCGGCGCCTTATCTCCTTGGCATCAATCTCCACAGGAATCTTCTTTGCAGCCTCCTCAACCTCAGGGGCAAACTTGTACGGCAGCCCGAACTCTGCCAGGATGGCATGCATCTCGGTATCGTTCTCTCCAGGCTCTCCAAGTACATCAATTATCTTCCCGACAGGTGCTTCAGACCTCATAGGCCAGTCTGTAACCAGTACGGCAACCTTCTTCCACTGGGCATCCTCCTCAACATCTTGCATAGGGACGCGGATGTCATAAGGCATTACGCGGCTCTCCACGATTACCCAACCGTGATCGCCGATAACCTGCAGGATACCTATGAAAGGCTTCTTGCTCCTCTCAATGATCTCCACTATCTCACCCTCGCTGCGGTGCTTGAGGTCTTTCTTGCGGGTAACAGCAACCCTTACGGTGTCTCCGTTGAGGGCGTGCAGCATGCGGTTTTGCGGGATGTAGATGTCGTCTTCCCTATCGGGAATAATTACAAATCCATATCCTTCCCTGGTCATCTGCACTGTACCTTCCACTACTTCAAGCACTTTGCGGCTTGTGCTCCTTCTTCCAATGCTGCTGTGGCTTCTGGTATTTTTTTTGCCGGCATCTTTCCTTGATTTTCTCTTTTCTCTCATAATTGATTAACTTTGCGCCGTTTGATTGAATATTACAAAACTAACAAATAAAATGGATAAAAAAGTACTTTTAATGATTCTGGATGGCTGGGGAATTGGAAAAAATGATTCCACCAATGCTATATATACTGCCGGCCAGCCGAATATTGACGCCCTTATGGCAAAATATCCAGCTTCGCAGCTTTCTGCAAGCGGTGAGGATGTGGGCCTTCCAGAGGGTCAGATGGGTAACTCCGAGGTAGGGCACCTTAACATTGGTGCCGGCCGCGTTGTTTACCAGGATCTAGTGAAAATTAACAAGGCTTGCCAGAACAAGACTTTGCTTGAGAATAAAGAGGTTAAAGCTGTTTACGATTACGCTAAAGAGAGCGGAAAGGCACTTCATTTCATGGGCCTTCTTTCTAACGGAGGCGTGCACAGCTCAATTGACCAGCTTTTTGCATTCTTGGATGTGGCTAAAGAGTACGGCCTGGATAAAGTATACGTACATTGTTTCATGGATGGCCGTGATACTGATCCAAAGAGCGGTAAGGGCTTCGTTGAGCAGTTGCAGGCACATATGGCAAAATCTACAGGCAAGATTGCTTCAGTGGTTGGCCGTTTCTACGCTATGGACCGTGACAAGAGATGGGACCGCGTTAAAGTGGCTTACGATCTTCTTGTAAATGGTGAAGGTGAGGTGGTTGCAAACCCTGCAGAGGCTGTTGAGGCTTCTTATGCAGCAGGTGTAACCGATGAGTTTATCAAGCCTATTAAGGTTGAGGGAACTGCAAACATTGCTGCTGATGATGCAATCGTGTTCTTCAACTTCCGTAATGACCGTGCACGTGAGATTACCAGCGTGCTTACACAGGAGGATATGCCGGAGATGGGCATGAAGACACTTCCTTTGTACTATTGCTGCCTTACTCCATATGACGACAAGTTCACCGGCGTACATATCCTGTTTGATAAGGAGAACGTACAGCTTACTCTTGGCGAGGTTGTTGCAAATGCAGGCAAGAACCAGTTGAGAATTGCAGAGACAGAGAAATATGCACACGTTACATTCTTCTTCTCCGGCGGACGCGAGGCTGCATTTGAGAATGAGGACCGTGTACTTGTAAACTCTCCAAAAGTGGCTACATACGACCTTAAGCCAGAGATGAGCGCACCAGAGGTGGCATCAGAGCTTATCAAGGTTCTTGATACACAGAAAGAGGATCTTGTAATCCTTAACTTTGCAAACGGCGATATGGTTGGCCACACCGGCATCTACGAGGCGATTACCAAGGCTGTAACCACAATCGACGGCCTTGTTAAGGAGGTTGTTGATTCTGCTGTGGCAAACGGCTATACAGTGCTTATTACTGCAGACCACGGTAACGCAGACAACGCTGTAAACGCAGACGGTACACCTAACACTGCACACTCGCTTAACCCGGTACCTTTCATTGTTGTAGACAACGATGTAAAAGAGGTTAAGAACGGTATCCTTGCAGACATTGCCCCTACAATCCTTAAGCTTATGGGCATCCAGCAGCCGGAGTGCATGACCGGTACACCGCTTGTATAACGGTTGTTGATAAATAAATCTACAGGCCTCCTGCATTGTATTGCGGGAGGCTTTTTTGTTTCGTATCTTTGTAGTTCACGTAACCCCAAAATAGACCAGCAGATTATGTCATTCGCTCATTTACACGTACATACATATTATTCAATCCTGGATGGACAGGCAAGCATCAAGGCCCATTTCAAGAAGGCGGCGGCAGACAGCCAGCCGGCGCTTGCCATTACCGACCACGGCAATATGTTTGGTGTGAAGGAGTTCCTCAAAGTGGCAAAAGACTTCCCTGATGTGAAGCCTATCATAGGTTGTGAGGTGTATGTGAACCCCGACGGCCGTTTCAACAAGAGGGGCAGGGAGGATCAGGGAGCGTACCACCTTATTCTGCTGGCCAAGAACCTGGCGGGTTACTACAATCTTGTGAAGATTGTCTCTACAGGCTGGACAGAGGGATTCTACTACAAGCCCAAGATTGACCGTGAAATCCTGGAGAAATACCATGAGAACCTTATCTGCTGCTCTGCCTGCCTGGGTGGAGAGATACCAAAATACATAAATACTGGCCAACTTGAAAAGGCTGAGGAGACTGCCCTGTGGTACAAGAGCCTCTTTGGAGAGGACTACTACCTTGAGGTGCAGCTGCACCGTACAGAGGTCCCTGGAATGACAACAGAGGTGGCTGACTTGCAGGAGGTTGCCAATGCAGAGATATTCCGCATGGCGGATCGCCTTGGAATAAAGGTGGTTGCAACCAATGATGCCCATTTTGCAAGCAAGGAGGATGCTCCTGCCCATGACCGCCTCATCTGCCTTACCACCAACGTTAACTATGATGATCCCAACCGTATGAGATACACCCAGCAGGAGTACCTCAAGACAGAGGAGGAGATGAGGGCACTGTTCCCGGATCATCCGGAGGTTATTGACAACACCATGGAGATTGTGGAGAAGGTGGAGAAATACAAGATTGACCGCGACCACGTCCTTCCGGTATTCCCAATTCCTGAGGAGTTTCCCGACAGTAACGAATACCTCCGCCATCTGGTATACAAAGGTGCGGAGAAAAAATACAAGACCATCACAGACGAGTGCCGCGAGCGTATAGACTTTGAGCTGGGCACAATCAAGAAGATGGGATTCCCAGACTACTTCCTCATTGTGCAGGACTTCATTGCCGCAGCCCGCAGCATAGGTGTATGGGTAGGCCCCGGCCGTGGTTCCGCAGCCGGATCTGTGGTTGCATACTGCTTGGGAATCACCAATCTGGACCCAATCAAATATGACCTCCTCTTTGAGCGTTTCCTTAACCCCGACCGTATCTCCATGCCCGATATCGACGTGGACTTTGACGATGACGGACGAGGAAAGGTGCTCCAGTATGTGGAGGAGAAATACGGCAAGGACCACGTGTCACATGTGGTAACCTTTGGCACAATGGCCACCAAGAGTGCCATCAAGGATGTAGCCCGCATCCAGCAGGTGCCTCTGCAGGAGAGTGACCGCCTTGCAAAGCTTGTTCCCGACAGTTTCCCTGAAGAGGTGGAAAAATACACCGATGAGAACGGAGAGGTAAAGGAGAAGACCAAGAAGGTTAAGGTGACAGTAGAGAACTGTGTGAAGCTTGTTCCGGAGATGAAGGAGGCATACGAGAACTCGGAGATTCCAGGAGTGCGTGATACACTGGAGTATGCCCAGAAGCTTGAGGGAACAGTGAGAAATACCGGTGTGCATGCATGTGCAATCATCATTGGCCGTGATAACCTTACAGAGCACATTCCAATCTGTATAGCCAGGGACAAGGAGACTGGAGAGGATATGTGGGTATCTCAATATGAGGGTTCTTTTATTGAGGATGTGGGAATGCTCAAGATGGACTTCCTGGGATTGCGTACACTCTCAATCCTTAAGGAGGCGGTAAACAATGTGAAGAAATCCAAAGGGATAGAGATAGACATTGAGGCTATTCCTATTGATGATAAAAAGACTTTTGAACTCTTTGGGCGTGGAGATACAGTTGCGGTGTTCCAGTTTGAGTCGCCGGGAATGCAGAAGCGGTTGAGAGAGCTTC
>CALCHD010000193.1 GCA_937901105.1 uncultured Bacteroidales bacterium
GGGCTTCGTTTGTGGCAATGCGGTAGATCCATGTGTACAGCTTGGATTCTTCCCTGAAGGCAGGAAGGTGTTCCCAGATCTTTATGAGGGCTCCTTGCAGAATGTCGTTGGAGTCTTCGTGGGAGCAGGTGAGCTTGCGGATGTGCCAGTAGAGGCGTTCGCTATATTTCTGTACAAGAAGATTGAAGGCAAACTCCTGTTTGCCTTCTTCTCTAAATAGTTTGAGTATCTCCTTGTCTTCTATATTCATCTGCTATTTGCGTGCAATGGCTTTTTTACAAGCTGCTACAATATTCTCTGCATCCAGGCCGTAAGCTTTCATAAGCTGTGCAGGTGTGCCGCTCTGGCCGAATTTGTCTTTGATTGCAACATATTCAACTGGAGCAGGCTTGTTTGCTGCTAGAACGCCTGAAATAAGCTCTCCAAGGCCTCCTGCTACAAAGTGCTCCTCTGCAACTACCACTGCACCTGTCTTGGCTGCTGATTCTATGACTGCCTTTTCGTCCAAAGGTTTAATGGTGTGGATGTTTATTACCTCTGCATTGATGCCCTCTGCCTCCAAAGCTTCAGCTGCCTGGATTGCCTCCCATACAAGGTGGCCGGTTGCAAAGATGGTTACATCTTTACCCTCAATAAGGTGAAGGGCCTTGCCAATCTCAAATGCCTGGTCCTCTGGTGTGAAGTTTGGAACTCCAGGACGGCCGAAACGCAAGTATACAGGACCAACGTGTTTTGCTGCAGCAATGGTAGCGGCCTTTGTCTGGTTGTAGTCGCAAGGGTTGATTACAACCATGTGAGGAAGCATTCTCATAAGGCCAAGGTCCTCAAGAATCTGGTGGGTTGCACCATCCTCACCAAGGGTGATTCCTGCGTGTGATGCAGCAATCTTAACGTTTGTGTTTGAGTATGCAACGCTCTGGCGGATCTGGTCGTAAACGCGGCCTGTAGCAAATGCTGCAAATGAGCCTACGAACGGAATTTTGCCGCTGAGTGCCATACCTGCACCTACGCCAATCATATTGGCCTCTGCAATTCCTGCCTGGTAGAATCTGTCGGGATGAGCCTTTGCAAATGCATCCATTTTAAGGGAACCTGTAAGGTCTGCACACATTGCAACCACATTTGGGTTCTCGTCTCCAATAACGGATAAACCGGCACCAAAGCCACTTCTGGTGTCCTTGTTACCGGTGTTTATGAATTGTTTCTTTTCCATTATAGTATTTTAAGTATTGTCGGTTAATGTATTGTAGTTTAAAATAGAGCCATGTACAGACCTGCATTGAAGTAGAACGACTGCCTGTTGTTTGTCTTCATGTTGGCAATGTCTGATTTGTTTGTGCTCCAGTTGTATCCTGCGGTGATGTTTGCTCCCCAGAAATTGCCTGCTCCAAATGGGATCAGGGCGCCAATTTCAGGTGATAGCAAGAATCCCCAGTTGTTGTCCCACACATCTATGTCCTGTATTACAATGTGCTGTCCTGCACTTAATGCTCCAATGCCCAATCCGGAGTAAAGCTGTATGCCGGGGCCAAACAGATTCATGTAGTATTTGGCCTGCACTTTGATTGGGAATGTCTGGGTGTATCTGTACTGGGCCGCGTTTATGGCAGTGTTGGCGTCCGGTCTGTAAATTTTCTGCCCAACTTTATGTGAGTAGTTGTTGTAGCTCAAATCCAGGCCTACGGAAACATTGTCCATTATAAAGTATGCCCAATTGATGTTTATGCCCTCAAAGCTCATGTTTGGAATGAAGTCCCTAACTCCCCCTACCGGAACGCTGGTCTGGTAGCTGATGGAGTAGATCTGTCTCGCGCCGTCGTAAGATTGGGCTCTGGCCACGCCTGCACAACATAGGCTGATTGCCAGAATAAATAATATCCTTTTCATAATGCCACAAGTTTTAATTATTTGGGAGGCAGAATTGCAAATACCTCATCAATTGATGAAAGAAGCTCCTGTTGGGTGTGTGATCCGTTGAGGATCTCCCTTACAAGGCCGTGCCATACAACCGGAACAGTTGATTCAGTGGCAACATTTACAACATCTGCAACCTCAATCACAATACTTCCGGTAGTGTAGGAAGAGATGAATGCCGGCATCTGGTAAGGGTAGTATGGATCCCATCCCCACCATGGGTAGCCGTTCCAGTCCCACCACCAGTCCCAGTCGCTCCAATAGCCCGGGTACATGTAGGTGTTTGTCCTCTGGATGTACGCCAAATCTACAAGAAGGTCTGGATCTTCGTCAGCCTGTACCTGTGTGTAGCCGTACAGATTCATATTGCGGACAACTTGGGCAATTATCAGATTGGCAGTAGCGTCGCTCAGGCGGACTTTCATTCCGTCATTCACAACAGTAATGGAGTCTGTAATTGCAAAAGTGGTGAACTTTGAAAAGTCTGCAGTTTCACCTTTGCGGGCAACAGTGAGAATCTGATCACGTGTTTCATCCAGAGCTCCGGGTCCCCAACTGCAGGCAGAGACCAGAGCGCCCACAAAAACAATTAGCATTAACCTTGCTTTCATACTGTTTTGTATTTAAAATTAAAACAGTATAATAACAGAAATCAGGATGCGTTGTTCAACAAGTCAAAGAACTGAAAAGGAGGATTCTAGTAGTCTCCTAGAGTCTCCTGAAGCTGTGCAAGCGCTTTCTCCGCAAGTTCAGGTTTAGGTGCTTTTCCGTGCCACTCGCAGGTTCCCTCCATAAAGTCTACACCTTTACCCATATTGGTCTTCATAAGGATCATTACAGGCTTCTGCTCTTTGGCAGCCTCTTCTTTAGCCTGCTTGAATGCGCCAAGGATTGCCTCCATATTGTGGCCGTCTGCAACAATCACGTTCCAGCCGAAAGCTTTCCATTTTGCCTCAAGGTTGCCAACGCCCAATACAGACTCTACTGTACCGTCAATCTGCTGGCCGTTCCAGTCTGTGATTGCGATCAGGTTGCTCAATTTGTTGTGGGCAGCAAACATTGCAGCCTCCCAAACCTGGCCTTCCTCGCTCTCGCCGTCACCCATAAGGACATATACATAATTG
>CALCHD010000194.1 GCA_937901105.1 uncultured Bacteroidales bacterium
ACCTGTGAGCCGTCTTCCAGATGGTTGGAGACAGATTTGATGCGCAGGCCTCCGCAGGTGCCAGACTCAGTGGCAAGGGTTGGTACAAAGTAATTGGCGGCAGTGCGTTTGAAGGCTTTGCCGTATGAGTGTGATTCATATTCCATCTGTGAGTAGCCTCCTGTAGGATAGGTGACCTTTTGGAGCATACCTTTTATTGCATGGGAAGCATTGTGGTCTCGGCTGACTGAAGAGAGGCTCTCTTCCAATGTACTGGAGTTGGTGTTTACAATCTTGAGGAAGCTGCTTACGCTTTTACCGTTATAGTATCCCCAATGGTCTACGGAAAAGGTCCCCAGAGGTGGGAAGCTGCCGTTATTGAGATTGTAGTAGGTAAAAGAGTATGTTCCCTCACCGCTCATCTCTACGGAACTGAGGTAGTTTGTTCTGGATCCATGGGTATATGCATAAGCTAAGTCTGCTGTCTTTATTGTAGGGTGTTCTGAAGAGAACGGATTCTTTATCTGTATCTTGGAGAGCCTGTAGCATTCTGTGAACTCCTTGGCAGATGTTTGCAGTGGGTATACATACTGGTCTCTGGTTCCGGCGGGAAGATTGGTGTAGGTGAACTGTATTATTGGGTTTCCGCATACAGAGATGCCGGTGAGATACTGAGGCTCGGTTACTGATTCCAACAAACGGTAGTCTGAGTAGTTGTTCTGGCATTTGGCTACCATATTGTCATCATCAAAGTCAAATACACCTCCGCTGTTGGCGTAGGTTGAAGGGCGGTAGGATACTGTTCTGTACTCCTGGTATGAGAATTCAACGTACCTGCCGTTTGGGGCGGTTATTTTGGTGAGGTTGTATGATGTTTCCTGTTTCATCTCACCGCTGCGGTCTTGGCCTTTGTCTGCATAGGTGTGCAGGAACTCATAGATGTAGCCATACTTGTCGGTGATACGGATGGTTACATTGCTGGAGCCGGTAACTGGGAGGAACTCAATCTTGTGGAGCTGGTTGTCACCATTGGTGTTGTATACGTGTATTGTGTTGTTTGTGCCAAGATGGAAAGATCCGGAGTAGCCCATGAAATTGAAATGGAAGATATCTGGTTCAGCATCATACTTTACAGTGGAGCTATTGTTTATGATGGTACTGTTTCCTGGGGTAAATATTATTTCTGGAGAAGGGGCGCCAAGTTCAACATTGGCATCACCGAAGCTGGTATAACGCCAGTAATTCCCTTCTGTGGGTGGATTGGAAAGTTGGTGGTATTGGTAGTAGTTATTGGCATTGATGGTGTTGTATGATTCAAAGTCAAACATGCCGTTTATTTCAACGGAAATTCTTCCTCCAGCATCCAGTACCCAGTCCGGGCCAAGGATTCCGGCGCGCATGTTGGCTACTAGTCCATTGCTGGAGTAGTTGAGTGAGATGGGGATGGAGAAGTCATTGTCCTGGTAAGTGTAGACTGGGATGGAGAGGTTTACGGTACCGGTGTGAAGGCTGGC
>CALCHD010000195.1 GCA_937901105.1 uncultured Bacteroidales bacterium
CCAATCCTGAAGACGTAGAAGGTATGCGTGCTGCTGACGGTCTTTTGACTGCTCGTGGCGGTATGACTTCACACGCTGCTCTTGTAGCTCGCGGTTGGGGTAAATGCTGTATCGTAGGTTGCGATGCACTTCACATCAACATGTTGAACAAAACTTTGACTATCGGTGAGAAAGTTTACAATGAGGGTGACATCTTCTCATTGAACGGTAGCAAGGGTTATGTATACGATGTAGCTATCGACACAATGGATGCTTCAGAGAATCCACGTTTCGTAGAGTACATGAAGATCGTTGACAAATACCGTGTTCTAGGTGTTCGTACCAACGCTGATAACCCACAGGATGCTCAGACTGCAATCAACTTCGGTGCAGAGGGTATCGGTCTATTCCGTATTGAGCACATGTTCTACGGTGAGAATTCAGAGGCTCCTCTATCAAAACTTCGCAAGATGATCCTTTCTAACTCAGAGGCTGAAAGACGTCAGGCACTTGCTGAGCTTGAGCCATACGTAAAAGAGGCAGTTAAAGGTACTATGAAAGTTCTTGACGGCAAGCCAGTAACCTTCCGTCTACTTGACCCTCCTCTACATGAGTTCGTTCCTCAGACTAAAGAGAAAATTGAGGAGATGGCTGCAGAGTTCGGCATCACTCCAGAGGATATCAAGAAACGTGGCGAGGCTCTACACGAGGTTAACCCTATGATGGGTCACCGTGGTGTACGTCTTGGTGTAACTTATCCTGAGATTTCAGAGATGCAGTTCCACGCTATCTTCACTGCTACTGCAGAGTTGATTAAAGAGGGTCTTACTCCACAGCCAGAGATCATGGTTCCTGTAACTGTTTCAGTTAAAGAGCTTGATTTCCAGAAAGAGCTTTGCGACAAAGTACACGCAGCAGTAGAGGCTGAGCAGGGCGTTAAGATCGTTTACCTATACGGTACAATGATTGAGATCCCTAGAGCTGCTATCCTTGCTGACGAGATGGCTAAGACTGCACAGTTCTTCTCATTCGGTACTAACGACCTTACCCAGATGACCTTCGGTTTCTCTCGTGACGATATCGGCGGTTTCATGGGTGACTACCTAAGCAAGAAGATCCTTCCTGCTGACCCATTCCAGACTTTGGACAGAGGTTCAGTTGGCAAGCTTGTTGAGATGGGTATCAAAGGCGGCAGATCAACTAACGCTAAACTTAAAGTTGGTATCTGCGGTGAGCACGGTGGTGATCCAGACTCAGTAGAGTTCTGCCACTTGGCTGGAATGAACTACGTTTCATGTTCTCCATTCCGTGTTCCAATTGCTCGCCTAGCTGCTGCTCAGGCTGCAATCAAACACAACGCTCAGAAATAATTTTCACTGAGTATATAAAAGCCACCGGTAACCCCGGTGGTTTTTTTAATTTTCCCATTGGGACGTCGTCCCAGTGGGCATTTTCGTTACTTGCGTCAGTAACCCTCAAGCAACAGCAACAAAAAATCCCATGAGAGCCATAAAACTCTCATGGGATTTTATTGTTGACTGTAGCAGCCGGAGATGCTTTATTCCGGCTGCGGTGCTTCTATCTGAGAAAATCACTACAATTTCTCAATCTGCTCAATTGACAGGCCTGTACATTCAGCTATAAGACTATTGTCAAGCCCTTTAAGTTTCATAGATCTGGCAACTTCCTCTTTCCCTTCTTCTCTACCTTCTACTCTACCTTCTACTCTACCTTCCTCCTTGGCGCTCCATTTGATACTGTTAATGTCTCGTTCTGTTTTCATAGCGTCAATATAGTTTTGATATTCTGGCGTATCCATTGCTGCAATTTCTGCAGCTTCAAAAAGTTTGCTGAATACCTCCTGTTGTAGTACAAGCGGCCGCTCATAAAGTTTATGAATATTCAGCAGGCAATAATAAAAACGGTCAAGAATATTATCCTTATCTATCTCAGCAAGTGTCTTTTTGAATTTTAGTAAATCAATAAAAATAAACGTATACTTGTTAGTCAATATATTTCCTGTAGAATCAGACCTTAATTTATGTACTGATAAAACTTCAGGTTCCGAATTCAATTCTCTCAACCTGAAATTAATGATGCTCACCATATAAATAGGAGCAAACTGATAATTCTCACTACCTCTTTCAATCTGTTCTTGTATAGGGAACATACTATAATATATGGCCCTATCCACAAAATCCTTCTGATACGCATTCTGCATCTCCACTATAATGCGGCTCCCATCATCTGTCTTGCAGTAAATGTCGTATATGCTTTTCTTGCCATCTGTGCCCTGAGACTGCTGCTCATTCCTTAAATGCTCAATATCAACAATCTTCCTGTCACAAATAATTTCATTAAGGAAAGCAATTAAAATTTCCTTATTAGCCACTTGTCCAAAAACCTGCTTGAAGCCGTAATCAGACATTAAATTAACATACCTTTGAATGGATGCTCGTGAAGGATACTCAATCCTAGGATCCTGTAAGCAGGAACAATCATTAATCAACATATCACTTAAGTTTATGCAGGACCTCAATCAGAACTGCCATTAAACCTAAGCCTTTCCCCTCAATCCGTCCCACTGGTTAATATCATCTGCAAGTTGCAAAAAATATTCGAATAATCATTGAGTAGATTACGGTAAATAATGAAAATTTCCCAAAAGCGCCCATTAGGACAACGTCCCAGTGGGCGCCTATGAGTACAAATGTGAAAAACCAGGAACCCTCAAGCAACAGCAACAAAAAATCCCATGAGAGCCATAAAACTCTCATGGGGGTTTTTTGTTGACTATAGCAGCCGGAGATGCTTTATTCCGGCTGCGGTGCTTCTCAAACTTATAAACAGTTACAACTTGCGCTTACTGTTCATGAGGCATCTTTTTACAAAATAATAGTCCACATGTAGAAGAGATGAAATATGTCTCATTCTGCATATAGTCTCCCTGTCTAATGTTACTATCAGCTCCTTCATTTCTTCTTTGCTGAGATTATTTAGCACTCTTCCCTCAAGTAATCGGCTTACTTCAGCAGAAAGCCTCTCCATTGGCCACATTTCCCACTTTGAATCCTTGGGAATAACAGTTGAACGGGGGATAGAGTCTTTATTCACAAAATCCAGAAACTCCTCATAACTTCCAAACATGCTGTCTATAAAACTGGTATCAATATCAATACATGAGCAAAGTTGAAGATAATGCTCATATCCAATAGGAATAGATTTCTTAGCATCTTTAAAATGCATTAAGGCTGAAGACCACTTGTAATCTTCGGCTCGTGCACACATTCCTGCGACAACCGGGTTCTGCAGAATATAAATGCTGCTCATCAGTGCCCATTCATCAGTTCTCTTGCATGCACTCGAGAATGGCGTAGCAAATACCTTATTGCTATTCTTGTATTTCTTATTGTACCAACGGGAATAACTCTTCAAAGTCTCCCTCATCAATTCAGTAACACATGAGGTATTCACAAGAAAATGCGCGTGGTTTCCCATCAATACAAAATCCAGCAATTTGCTTTCGTAATTTTTGGCAAACTTGTCCATCCGCCTCAATAGCTCAAAATTATCCTCATCATCATAAAATACAGTGTATCTGCCATTGGCCCTGAAATACACATGCATATTCCCTTCTTGTTCTCTCTTTCTTTTGTTCATAAGCATGTCAATTTTCTTCAATTTACAACATGCCATTCATCTGGAAAAGTTTTTGAGTAAAAACATACCTTACAATCAGAAGAAATTGTTTTATCCTAAAAAAATTGCTCTTTTTGGCAAACCTACACTCAAAAGCGCCCATTAGGACAACGTCCCAGTGGGCAAATAACAAAACTCAAAAATTTTTGTTAACTTTACAAAAACCACCGCTATGCAAAAATTACCAAAGATTTTTGTGCTGGACACAAACGTGATTTTGCATGACCATCGTGCAATCTACAATTTTCAGGAAAATGACCTGGTAATCCCTCTGGCTGTTCTGGAAGAGGTTGACAAATTCAAGTACGGGAACGACACCCTAAACTACAACGCGCGGGAGTTTGTCCGCACCATTGATGAGATCTCAGACCCAAGGCTCTTCAACGGCCACGGCTACCCGCTGGGCAAAAAACGTGGAACGCTTACCGTAACCACCAACAAGGAATTCCCTAAAGATCTACAGAACACCTTTAAGGATGACACCCAAGACCATCGCATCCTGGCCACCGCCATCTGGTACAAGCACAACTACGGCAACCGCACGGTAGCCCTTGTTACCAAAGACGTAAACTTGAGGATGAAGGCCAAGGCCGTAGGAATGTTCGTGCAGGACTACCTCACAGACCACATCAAGGAGGAGCGCATCAGCCAGAACGAGAAAAGGGTAATCCACGTGAAGGGGGCCAGCCCGGAGCTGCTCAACCAGCTGGTGGAGCAGGAGCAGGGGGTACCATTGGCGGCCTTCCGCTACAAGACCCCACCGTGCAACCAGCTCTACAATTTCCGTCATCCCGACGGTGATTCCATCCTGGCCCGCTATAACCACAACACCGGCAACATCCAGATGGTGGAGCCCCTCACCGCCTACGGCATCTCCCCGCGCAACGAGGAGCAGGCCTTTGCGATGGATGCAATCCTTAATCCCGACATAAAACTAGTCTCCCTTACCGGTACAGCAGGAACAGGAAAAACCCTCATTGCCCTGGCCGGAGCCTTGGCACAGACCCATCTCTACGACCAGATACTCCTTTCCCGCCCGGTAATACCGCTCAAAAATCAGGAAATAGGATTTCTTCCTGGCGACGCCAAAGAAAAGATTGGCCCATATATGCTTCCTCTTTACGACAACCTTGCCGTAATAAAGAAGAACTTCCGAGACACCAGTAAAGAAAACATAAAAATAGAAGAGATGCTCCGCCGTGAGCAGCTGCTCATCAGCCCGCTCGCCTACATCCGCGGCCGATCCCTCTCCAACACCTTCTTCATCATAGATGAAGCCCAGAACCTCACCCCGCACGAAGTGAAGACCATCATCACCCGTGCCGGTGAAGGAACCAAGATAGTCTTTACCGGAGACGTTAACCAGATAGACCAGCCTTACCTGGACAAATGGTCCAACGGCCTAACCCACCTGAGCGAAAAACTCTACGGCGAAAACCTCTTTGCCCACATCAACCTTGTCAAAGGCGAACGCAGCGAGCTCAGCGAACTCGCCGGCCGCAAACTATAAAATCTGCCCATTGGGACAACGTCCCAATGGGCAATTTTCTTCCATGTACCCCAAAAACGCCCATTGGGACGTCGTCCCAGTGGGCACATAGTGGGTAAAAATAATAGGAGCCCCGACGGAACTCCTATTATATATATAGGTATAAGCCTAATCTTTATTTAGCAGCGCACCACTTGCGGGCGTTGATGAACATCTCAATCCAAGGGGTGATCTCCTGTGAACGAAGTTCAGCAGGGTAGTGAGCCCAGTTCCAAGGGCGCAAGCAGCGCTCTGGGTGAGGCATCATTGCCAAGTGACGGCCGTCTGTGCTACATACGCCGGCAATTCCAGCAGGTGAACCGTTAGGGTTAGCAGGGTATGCATCGTAGTTGTAACGTGCAGCAACAACAACGTTATCCATACCTGCAGGGAATGAGAATTTACCCTCACCGTGGGCAACCCAGATACCTAGCTTGCTGCCAGAAAGCGAGCGAAGCATAATAGATGGGCTGTTCTCAATACCAACGCCTACGAATGCACTCTCATATTTGTGTGAGTTGTTGTGAACCATCTTTGGAGAAAGCTCACGTGCAGTAGGGGTAAGAAGACCCAACTCTGCCATCAGCTGACAACCGTTACAGATACCCAAGCTCATTGTATCCTCACGAGCGTAGAACGCGTCAAGGGCAGCCTTAGCTTTAGCATTGTACAAGAACGCACCAGCCCAACCTTTAGCAGAACCAAGAGTATCGGCATTTGAGAAACCGCCAACGAATACAATCATCTTAACCTCCTCAAGAGTCTCGCGTCCGGAAATCAAGTCAGTCATGTGAACATCCTTAACTCTGAAACCTGCAAGGTGAAGTGCCCAAGCCATCTCACGGTCACCGTTAGAACCTTTCTCACGGATGATAGCAGCCATAGGGGCGTCAGCAGCAGGAGCAAGAGCAGAAGAACCCTCAGCAACTGGAGCTGCAACGCCAGAATAAGAACTCAAAGAACCTGTAAAGCCCTCTGGGAAAGAGTACACCAAAGGCTGCTTTTTATAATTAACAAATCTCTCCTTAGCGCAAGTCTCGCCAACCTGACGGATATCGAACAAATATGAAGTCTTGAACCAAACGTCTCTCAAAGAGTCAATGTCCAAAGAAACTGCATCAGAAGCACCAAAGCCGGTAAGAACCACCTTGCGTGCAGGAAGGTAGTTACCAATTGCGTAACCCTTAACGCCGCACTCAGCCAAAGCAGCAGCAACTGAATCAACAGAAGCAGAAGCCACCTGAACAAGTACACCTGGAGTCTCAGAGAACAACGCTCTGAAGATAGAATCTGAACCGCCATTGCAGCCCCACTCCTTGGCAATCATCTCAAGGGCGCGGGCATTGATAGCCAAACCGCCGTTTACATTAGGGAAACACATCTCAAGAGCAGTAGTGATAAGACCACCGGCAGAAATGTCATGACCTGCAAGAACAAGCTCATCGGCAACCAATTTCTGAACAGCAGCAAATGCTGAAGCAAAATAAGCAGGATTCTCAACATCAGGGGCAATATTACCTACCTGGCCAACAATCTGTGCAAAAGCAGAACCGCCAAGAGGGAATGCCTCTTTAGCGTCAGAACCTGCAGCAGCAGAAGCAGCACCGTCCACAAATGGGATATACATCAATACACTGTCGGGATTATTCTGAAGGTTAGGATGCACAATCTTGTTGATATCCTCCACAGGTGCTACGGTAGAGATGATCACTGTACCAGGAGATAGCACTTTTTCTCCCGACGGATATTTCTGTGTCATACTCATACTGTCCTTTCCGGTAGGGATGTTGATGCCAAGGGCACAAGAGAAATCGCTGGCACCCTTCACAGCCTTGAACAGACGGGTATCCTCACCCTCGTTGCGGCAAGGCCACATCCAGTTTGCACTCAAAGAAATGCCTTTGATGCCGTCTTTCAAAGGAGCCCAAACCACGTTGGTAAGAGCCTCCGAGATAGCCATGCGGGAACCTGCAGCAGAATCAACCATAGCAACCATAGGGGCGTGGCCCATAGAAGTTGCAATACCCTCCTTATTATTATAGCCGATAGCGGTAACACCAAGGTTGTTCAAAGGAAGCTGGATCTCACCGCAAGTCTGCTGGCCTGCGATAAGGCCGGTAACTGAACGGTCAACCTTGTTTGTCAACCAGTCCTTACAAGCAACGCTCTCCAACTGTAGAACCTGGCCAACGTAGTACTCAAACTTTGCAGGATCGTAAGCAAGAGGTGCGTAAGTATAATCTGCGGTAACGTCCTTCATATAAGTTTTAGGGGCGCTTCCGAACATATCCTCCATAGCAAGGTCAATGGCAGCCTCGCCGGTCTTCTCATTGCGCAAAGTGAAGTTGTGCTCTCCGGTAGTCTCGCCAATCACATACATTGGAGAACGCTCACGGTCTGCAATAGCCTTAAGCTCCTCAATATCCTTCTCCTGCATAACAAGACCCATTCTCTCCTGGCTCTCGTTGCCAATGATCTCTTTAAGCGATAGGGTAGGGTCACCTACAGGAAGCTTGCTGATATCAATGTTTCCGCCGGTCTCCTCTACAAGCTCAGAAAGACAGTTAAGGTGTCCGCCTGCACCGTGGTCGTGAACACTTATAATAGTGTTGTTCTCCGACTCTGCAATAGCACGGATAGCATTGTAAGCCCTCTTCTGCATCTCAGGGTTAGAACGCTGGATAGCATTCAGCTCAATTGCATTCGCATACTGGCCGGTATCAACGCTACTTACAGCGCCGCCACCCATACCAATGCGGTAGTTGTCACCACCAAGAAGAACAACTTTATCTCCAACAGCAGGCTTCTCCTTAAGGGCGTCGCGTTTTTTAGCGTAGCCCACACCACCTGCCAACATAATCACTTTATCAAAACCGAACTTTCTCTGTGCCTCAAACTCAGCAGTAAGCAAACTTCCGCAGATGATACACTGGCCGAACTTGTTGCCGAAATCAGAAGCACCGTTGGAAGCCTTGGTAAGGATCTCCTGCGGGCTCTGGTATAGCCAAGGGCGGGCAGGGGTCTTCTCCCAGTCACGCTCTACAGCCATAGCTGCAGCACAAGACTCGTCTGCAAGATCAGCAGCACCTTTTCCTGCCTCTGTGCTCAAATGGGCATTGATGCCTGCGGTTGCCTCAACACCCTCGTTGAATCTTGGGTAAGAGGTCATGTAACATGCAGTACCAGCTATCGGGAAGCTGCCCTTACCACCAGCAATACGGTCGCGGATCTCTCCACCTGAACCGGTTGCCGCACCGTTGAAAGGCTCAACAGTGGTAGGGAAGTTGTGGGTCTCAGCCTTAAGGGAGATAACGGTGTCAACCTCTTTGGCTACGAACTCTGAAGGCTGGCTTCCGCTTACAGGGTGGAACATTGCCACTTTAGGACCCTCAAGGAATGCACAGTTGTCTTTGTATGCACTTACAATAAGATTAGGATTCTCCTGCGATGTCTTCTTGATCATCTTGAACAAAGAGCTCTCCATCTCCTTGCCGTCAATGATGAACACGCCGTTGAAGATCTTGTGGCGGCAGTGCTCCGAGTTAACCTGTGAGAAACCGAACACCTCACTGTCTGTAAGGCCGCGGCCAAGCTTCTTGCTCAAACCTTTCAAGTACTCAATCTCCTCCGGGTTAAGCGCAAGGCCCTCCTGCTTGTTGTAGCTCTCAAAATCCTCAATGTAAATCACAGGATCAGGCTGCTTGTCTATAGTATAGATCTCCTGGTCCAAACCTTTATAGAATCTCTGAAGCATCTTGTCGTACTGTGCATCCTCGCCCTCTACAGGGAAGAACTCCTCCATACGCTCAATGCCGCAGATGTTCATGTTCTGGGTAATCTCTACAGCGGTAGTACTCCAAGGGGTGATCATCTCACGCCTAGGACCAACAAAATTTCCGCTTACAGTCTCGCCCTCCAAAAGGGAAGCGTTGCCAAAAAGCCACTGCAGCGCACTGATATTCTCTTGAGAAAGCATCTCTTTAGCCTTAACAGCTATAACCGTACCATTGCCGGCACCAAAGAATAAAATCATAAGTGTTATATTTAATGAATTTGTATATTTTCTCTCTCCTTACAATAACCTATACGCGCGTACGCGCATAAAACCGCGCTAATTTAGGAAAAATAACCCATAAAACCATCCCAATACCCCATAAAAAGGAGCATTTGCTCTTCCCGACAGAGGTTTTTTAACTTTTTTGCAAAATTTTTAAAAAATAATTTGGAGATTAAAAAATAATGCCTACCTTTGCAACCGCAAAAACGAAAAGGGAGCATAGCTCAGCTGGTTTAGAGCACCTGCCTTACAAGCAGGGGGTCACAGGTTCGAATCCTGTTGCTCCCACGAAAGTGGAAACAAAAGTTCTTTTTCAAAATTAATTCGGGAGCATAGCTCAGCTGGTTTAGAGCACCTGCCTTACAAGCAGGGGGTCACAGG
>CALCHD010000196.1 GCA_937901105.1 uncultured Bacteroidales bacterium
GTAGCAACATCAAACTTGCCGGGAGCATGCCATACACTAGGATTCTCTTCTGCCGGACGGTACCCTTTTCCTTTTACAGTGCTTATGTGAAGCAGCTTTGGACCATCTATCTCCTTAAGGTGGGCAAGAGTTGTTACAAGCTCGTTGATGTCATTGCCGTCTATGGTGCCAAAATACCTGAAGCCAAGCCCCTGGAAAACCGAGCCGCTTTTCATAAAGGCAAGCTTGGTGCTGAGCATGAACTTCTGTGCAAGCCTGCGGCACTTGCCGTTGCCCAACAGCCCCCACATTCTCCTCTTTACCTTATTATATATAGGTGAAACTGCAATCTTCACCAGATAATTGTGAAGCGCACCCACATTCTTGTCTATAGATATCTGATTGTCGTTAAGGATTACCAGGATGTTTGAATTGAGTGCACCTGCATTGTTGAGCCCCTCAAAGGCCAGTCCGCCAGTCATTGCGCCGTCTCCTATAACGGCAACAACCTTGGCATCTTCGCCCTTTATGGCAGCAGCTTCAGCAATTCCCAACGCTGCAGAAATTGAAACCGACGTATGCCCTGCTCCAAAAGCGTCATACTCACTCTCCGCCATTTTGGGGAAGCCGCTTAGCCCTCCCTTCTTCCTGTTGTCCACAAAGGCATCCCTTCTGCCGGTAAGTATCTTGTGGGCATAAGCCTGATGCCCCACATCCCACACCAGCTTGTCTTTTGGAGTATCATACACATAGTGCAAGGCAACAGCCAGCTCTACCGCTCCCAGACTCGACCCCAGATGACCGGGATTCACGGAACAGCACTCAACCATATACTCCCTGATCTCACCGCATAGAGGGGCAAGGTCATTCATATCCAGCTTCCTTAAGTCAGCCGGCGAATTTATGTTGTTCAGTATATCCACGAAAAATTATCTGTAAAAACTGTGCCAAGTTACAACTTATTTACAAGATGCTAAAATTTAATTTATTTGATTGTTTTCTGTAAAATTGCTAACTTGCCCAATTATTTGGAGCAAACTGCAAACTAAAAAACAAGAAACTATAATGACAAAAGCTCAAAAACTATTGAATGACAACGGAGTAGCACGTTGGAGCGCATTGGTGCTCATAGCACTTATGATGTTCTTCGCCTACATGTTTGTAGACGTATTGTCACCATTGTCAACCCTTCTGGAGACATCGAGAGGATGGTCTGCAGAGACATACGGAACTTTCTGCAGTTCAGAATACTTCCTTAACGTATTCGCATTCTTCCTGATTTTTGCAGGTATTATTCTCGACAAAATGGGAATCCGATTCACCGGAATTCTGTCGGGAGCAGTAATGGTAATTGGTGCATCAATCAAACTTTATGCTATTTCTGAATGGTTTACACCAGAGAGCGGACTTTACCAGTTCCTTAGCTCATTCTGGACAAGCTTCCCAGCTACTGCCAAACTGGCATCTGTAGGTTTCATGATCTTCGGATGCGGTGTTGAGATGGCTGGTGTAACTGTTTCAAAAGCAATTGCAAAATGGTTCAAAGGCAAGGAGATGGCTCTTGCAATGGGATTGGAGATGGCTATTGCACGTTTGGGTGTATTTGCCGTATTCCGTCTTTCACCGTACCTTTCCACTTGGGCAAATGAGGCAATGCCTACAGTTGTAACCCCTGTGCTGTTCTGTACAATCCTTCTTGTGATAGGCCTTCTTACATACACCGTATTTACATTCATGGACAAGAAACTGGATGCACAGGCAGGAGCAAACGCCTCTGAAGAGGCTGAAGAGCAGTTCAAGATTAGTGATATAGGAATCCTTTTCACAAGCAAGACATTCCTTATCGTTTCGGGACTTTGCGTACTGTACTACTCGGCAATCTTCCCATTCCAGAAATTTGCAACCGGAATGCTTGAAGCAAACCTCAATATGCCTACAGAGCAGGCAGCAGGACTCTTCTCATGGTTCCCGATAGGTGCAATGTTACTCACCCCATTCCTTGGAGCATTCCTTGATAAAAAAGGAAAAGGTGCATCAATGCTTATCCTTGGCTCAATCCTAATGATTACCTGCCACCTTGTATTTGCATTGGTTCCACTTACAAAACCTATCGCATACGCTGCTATCATACTTTTGGGAATCTCATTCTCACTTGTTCCGGCAGCTCTTTGGCCTTCAGTTCCAAAACTTGTAGAGGAGAGATACCTTGGTTCAGCATATTCAGTAATTTTCTGGATTCAGAACATAGGCCTTATGGCATTCCCTATCATCATCGGATGGAGCCTTGACAAGACTGGCGGCTATACAGTTCCAATGCTTATCTTCTCATCTCTTGGCGTATTTGCCCTTATCCTTGGATTGTGGCTTAAAGTTGAAGACAAGAAGAAAGGTTATGGCCTTGAGTTGCCTAACATCAAATAAAGAGAAACAACTATTATTAATATTAACCAACAAATCACTTAAAAATTTATGACTAACGCAGTAAAAACTCTGAAAGAGAGCAAGAGCGCGTGCTGGATTGCCTGGGCTTGCCTGGTAGTTCCAATGTTTGCGTCGTATTTCTTCGACGACATGTTCTCTACTATCTCCCACATTTTCAAAAATCCTGACATGTTGGAGCTTGGATGGAATACCATGGATTATGGTTTCTACGCTGGCGGTTACTCTTTCCTATGCGTATGGGGAGGCCTTATCGTTTGCGGTATGCTTCTTGACAAATGGGGTGTACGTGTTACAGGTTCAATCTTCGTTGGCCTAATGGCTGCCGGCGCTGCACTTGTATACGTAACCATTTCATCTCCTGCAATTGTAGCAACAGGCAACTCGCTTTACATCGCTTATGTAGGCTGTATGCTATTCGGTCTTGGAAGTGAGATCGCAGGTGTTGCAGTAACCCGTTCAATCGCAAAATGGTTCAAAGGCAAATCAATGGCTTTGGCTATGGGTCTTCAGCTTGCAATTGCACGTTTGGGAACAGCAGCTGCCCTATTGCTTTCACCAGTATTGGTAGCTGAGTCTGCTACAGGTGCTTACCCTCTTGACGTAACCAACAAACCTGCATTCTGGGGTTTGATGCTACTTCTTCTTGGTACTATCGTATGGGGTATCTTCGTAGCTATGGATGCTAAATTTGACAAAGAGCAGGGTACTTCAGACAAAGTTGAGACTGCAGAGGAGGACAAATTCAAATTCTCTGACATCTTCAAGATTTTGGGCAACAAGCACTACTTGCTAATTTCATTGCTTTGCGTATTCTTCTACTGCTGTATCATTTCATTCAAGAAATTCGCTACAGCTATCCTTATCCCAAGATTTGGTGCAGATGCAGCAAACTTTGAGCAGACAGCTTCAATGATGGTTTCTATGATTCCTTTCTTTACAGTAGTGTTCACTCCATTGTTCGGTAGCCTTGTTGACAAGATTGGTAAAGCTACAACTTGGATGATTACCGGTTCAGTAATGGTATTCGTAGCTCACGTAATCATTGCTTTTGCTCCAGGTGAGGCTATTTTCGGTTATCTTGGTATCGCTATCCTAGGTGTAGGTTACTCTCTTGTACCTGCTGCCATGTGGCCTTCAGTTCCAAAAATCGTTCCTGAGAAGAACCTTGGTACTGCTTACTCACTAATCTACTGGATCCAGAACATGGGTATGATGGCTGTTCCAATCATCGTTGGACACATCCTTAACAAATTCTCTGGCGTAGAGGCTGCTGTTAACGCAGAGTACGTATTCATCGTATTGGGTATCGTAGCAATCTCTGTTTCATTGATGTTGTTCTTCTCTTCAAAGAAAAACCCTCAGTTGAAACTTGACGTTCCAAACAAAGAGAAATAATCATCGTTACTTACATAAAAAGGGTGCTCATGGGCACCCTTTTTTTATCTGGCTAATAGCATATTTTCACGCGTCAACGAATGTACTTTTTACTCTTCCCTCGTCCTCAATATAAAGACATCCCTTATATACTTCCATCTGTCGCGTGGAATAATGTTACTGTCGGGAATAACAAAATACTCTTTTGGCGCGGATACCTTATTATATATAGAGAAAATTTCCTGAAGGTCATACACATCTCTTTGCAGCCCGGTTCCAAGAAGGAGCGGCGCCTCTATATGGTCCGCTATAGATTCTATTGAGTATGCCCCTGTAAGCAGCTCCACATCAGGAGATTCCATGAATGATCCGGACACACGGCCTTCCAGGGCACTCGCCACCATCGCACAGGCCGCAGCATACCCTTTTCCCTGAACATAGACAGCTTTAGGGTCAATTTCCTCCCTCATGAATGCATAATCTATGCAAAGCAGCATATCAGTAAGGAGATTCTTCACGTTCTCTGATTCATTTCCCCTCTGCTTAAGGTATATCACCATCTCCGCACTGGAAGCTGGAGCTGTAAAGTCTGCAAGCGGGTTGGCAGCCCTCTCCTCCATAGGGACCAAAGTTATAATGAGCGGAAGATCCTTTTTCCCTTTTGGAAAGGCCATATACCCGGTAACCTTCTCATCACCACGGGATACCATTGAGAAATTGTATACATTCTTCTCTCTTCCCGACAATTCCTTGCTTCTGAAAATGGAGTATTGCGGCCTTATGTCCCTCCTCTCCAAGGCAACTGTATTTGCCAAATAGACAAAATCACCGGTTGCGCCCTTTTGGGCAAGATGCTCTGCTAAAGCATCAGAGCTCTTTTCCGGCTCCTTTGCCAAATTTATGCTGTTGAGATATCTTCCTGAATCATAAAGCACTACATTATAGAATCCAGGCTGCAGCGCCTTGAACGAGAATGAAAGCAGCGACGAGTCCTGCGGAGCCACACTGCCTGTCTGCGAAATGTCATACAGGGAATTCCCAAGGAAGTCCCTCACTTCACATTTTATGTCATATTTGCCGGCAATCTTCCTGGTATTGGCCAACGACACCTTAACTACAGGATTGTCTGTTCCATAGAAAGCCCAATTATTCTCCTGCAGAATCCTGCACGAAAGGGTATCTGCCGCTATTGCAATGCTGAGGCTTTGCATGAAGAGCAGAGCCGAAATGAACACACGCTTCATATACCCTACAATTCCTTCTTCTTGAACTGTTTCCTGAACTCCTGCGGAGAACACTCCTTCTTCTTCTTGAATATCCTGTTGAAGTTGGAGAGGTTGTTGAAGCCGCAGTCAAAGCAGATGTCAGCAACAGGAGCATTTGTCTCCACCAGCATCCTTGAAGCATGCCCTAGCCTTACATCAATTATATAGTCTGAAAGGCTGGTTCCTGTACGGGCCTTGAAGAAACGGCTGAATGCCACTGCCGACATCCCGGCCATCTGCGCCAACACAGGGAGACGGATGTCCTGCTTGTAGTTTTCATTGATATACTGCTGTATGTTCTGCACCCTTCTGCTTTCCGAGTGGGTCTCTATCCTTGCAAATGGAGATGAAGACAATGTCCTGGCCTCCTTGCACTTGGAAAGTTCATAGAGTATTGTAAAAAATTTCATTACGGCATAGAAGGAATCCTGCTCCATGGAAAGGCTGTCGAGAATAGGATATACCTTCATTATTGCAGACATAGGGAATGCCAGGCCGCGCTGCCCCTTTACAAGCATCTTGCGGATAGAGTCAAACTGTGCCTTGTTTACAAAGTTCTTCTCAAAGATGTCGGGAGAAAACTGAATGGTTATTTCTCTTACCCTGCTGCTCTTGCACTCATGCTGCTCCAGGACATGCTCAAGGTCCTTGCTTGAAACCAGCACAAGGTCATAGTCTCCAATTACCTCCACATTGTCACCCACAATCCTCTTTACCCCTTTGGAGTTTTCGGTAAAGTTGAGTTCATAATCTGTATGTGAGTGTATAGGATAAGTAAATCCCCTTTTGCTGCGGTCAGCAATGTAGAAGAAATCCTTATCAGACAAAGGTGTTATCTCCTTGATCACCTTATCTTTATTGTATCCCGACATAATTATAGAATATTTTTCTTTTCAAAAACAAAACCTTTGGAGGCATCTCCTGCAATCTCCCTCACCATCTTCTCCATAACCTCCAGGTTATCTCCTGTTGTAATGAACCTGGCTGCTGCCGGCTTCTCCTGCAGCACCATCCCTTTCCGTTTACCTTCCAGCACCTGCACTACTCTTCTGGCTACTGCCGGGGCAGGATTGACTATCTCCACTCCATCACCGGCAGCCTCCCTTATCAGCTTCTCCAGGAACGGATAATGGGTACAGCCAAGTACTATATGGTCTGCATTTGCCTCAAGCATAGGGGCAACATACTTCCCTACAACCTCCCTTGCCTCTTCAGAATCAACGTTGCCGGCCTCTACAAGCTCAACCAGCCCCTCACCCACCTGCTCTATAACTTTGGCATTTGATGCAAACTTGTGCAATGTACGCAAGTAGAGTTCCCCTTTAAAAGTGCCTTTAGTTGCCAGCACGCCAATTGCCCCTGTCCTGGTATTGATGGCTGCAGGCTTTACAGCAGGTTCCATTCCAACAAAAGGAATGCTGTAATGTCCCCTCAAGTACTCTATTGCTGCAGCTGTAGCTGTATTACACGCTACCACTATAATTTCTGCTCCATTGGCAATCATGAATTCCGTTACGGCGATGGCCCTTTTTACAATCTCTTCCTTTGATTTGGGGCCATAAGGGCAATATCCTGCATCAGACACGTACAAGTACTCCTCTGAAGGGAGCTCTTTCAAAAGCTCCTTCCACACGGAAAGCCCGCCAACTCCTGAATCATATACACCAATAGCACCCATAGCAATCTTAATTAAGGCATCTAAATCATACAAAGATAAGAAAAAGAACCGATAATTTACTATTGAAGATAACAGCGCCACAGTTTTGCTTTTAATTCATAATCATAAGGATTCTGCATACAGCTTAAAAACTTAAAATACTGATTAGCTGACTTATAGATATTATTACTGTTTAAAAAATATGAACTTTTTATATAAAAAATATTTAAGTTTTTAATATATGCCAGCACAATGATTCTGATTTAAAAGTTTTTCACCCCCTCAAGTTAACAATCTTATTTAGGGACATACGCCGCCCTAAATTTTCCCAGCTGCAAACTGCATTGTTTTTTTTTATTTTTTTGGCAAAAAACAAACACTTTTAAATATAAACAATAACGCCTAATTTTATACACTTTTTAAAATTTCAACTATAAAAAAAATTATTTTAAAACTTATAATACCCAATTTTTAAATATTTTATTATCTTTATAGATATTTTGGCCATTAAGGATTATTTTGGAAATTTAAAGAATCAGTTTATATTTGCATCTTATCCCTAAAGGGTAAAATAGGTTTTGAAATACCTACAAAAAAATTAACAAATATTAACCTTTAAAAAAAACCTTTATGAGAAAAGTAAAGTTTTTCTTGACAGTACTCTCATTATTGGCGGTTAACTTTGCACTAGCGCAGAATATAACCGTTAAAGGTACTGTTTCAGACGCAGGTGACAAATCTCCACTAGTTGGAGCAGGCGTCTATGTAAAAGGCAGCACACAAGGTACCAGTACTGATATCGACGGTACTTTTACCCTAACTTGTGATGCTAATGCTACACTTGTTTTCAGTTATGTTGGCTACGTTGACCAGGAGGTTCCTGTAAACGGAAAAGCTGTTGTTAATGCAGCTTTGTCAGCAGACTCTGAGTCTTTGGAGGAGGTAATCCTTACCGCTTACGGTCCTCAGACAAAGAAATCATTTACCGGTACTGCAGCTGTTGTTAAAGCTGACCAGATCCAGAACTTGAACGTGAGCTCTGTTTCAAAAGCATTGCAGGGTCTTGCTTCAGGTGTGATGGTAGTTAGTGGTACTGGCCAGCCAGGTGAGAATGCAACTATCCGCGTTCGTGGTGTTGGTTCATACTCTGGTTCAAATGATCCTCTTATCGTAGTTGACGGTGTTGTTTACAACGGTAACCTTAACTCAATCAACCCTAACGATATTGAGTCATTCACAGTTCTTAAAGATGCTAACTCTACAGCTTTGTACGGTTCACGTGCAGCTAACGGTGTTATCCTTATCACTACCAAAATTGGTACCCCTGGTAAAGCTAACTTCACTGTAACTGCAAACTACGGTCTTAGCACAAGAGCAGTTGATGACTATGAGTACTTGAACGCACAGCAGTACATGGAGACACAGTGGGCTAAAGGCTACAAAGATGCTGTTGACTACGGCTACACTGACGCTCAGGCTCGCGAGTACGCAACTGGTTCAGTTCTTGACTACTTGGTTTACAACCCATTCAGCGTTAACAACCCTATTGGAACTGACGGTAAACTAGTTAGCAATGCACAGCTTCTTTACGAGGAGGACTGGTACGATGTATTGTTCAGAACCGGTAAGAGACAGGAGTACACTATCCAGGCAACTGGCGGAAGCAAAGAGGTACGTTACCTTGTTTCTGGTGCTTACCTAAACGACGAGGGTCTTGTAAAAGGTTCAAAATTTGACAGATACAGCGTTAGAGGCAAGATTGATGCTCAGATGACCAAATGGTTGAAAGTTGGTTTGAACATGGGTCTTTCTTACAGCTCACAGAACTATCCTACTCAGGGCGGTACTGCAACCCGTAACTCAATTTCTTGGGTTAGAAACACTGCAAGCATCTACCCTGCATACATGAGAGACCGCAACGGTAACTTCATCCTAGACGCAGACGGCAACAAACAGGCTGACTACGGTGAGGATACAAGCGTATGGGGCCGTACAAGACCTATCTCAAGCGGTTCTAACCCTCTAGGTACTTTCATGTACGATGAGATCGTTTACAACCGTTTCTTGTCTAACAACAGCGGTTATCTTGAGGCTAAATTCCTTAAAGACTTCACTTTCAGAAGCACAGTTGGTGTTGACTACTACCTATATGCAGGAAAATCATACTACAACAGCCGTTACGGTGACGGTAGAGCATACGGCGGACGTAGCCAGAGAGATAAAGAGACTACAGCTGCTATCAACTGGACAAACACTCTAACTTGGGACAAGACATTCGACAACAAGCACCACGTAAACGTGTTGGTTGGTACAGAGGCTAACACCTATGACTTTGAGAATGTTGAGGCAGAGAAGAGAGGTTTTGACTTTGCTGACACTGAGTTGACTTACGGTGCAAACCTTCAGACTGCAAACTCATACACTACAGCTTCTAGAAACTTCAGAACTCTATCAAGAGTAAACTACGACTACGACAACAAATACCACGTATCTGCATCATTCACTTATGACGGAACTTCACGTTTCCACAGCAGCTCACGTTGGGGTTCATTCTGGTCAGTAGGTCTAGGCTGGAACATGGCTAACGAGCCTTGGATGGAGGATATCAAATGGTTGAACACTTTGAAGCTTAAAGCAAGCTACGGTACTTCAGGTAACCAGAACCTAGGTATGTTCCCTTACATGGCAACTTACTCAACTGGCTGGAACATCCTTGGCAACCTTGGTTCAATCATTGGTACTCTAGGCAACAATAACCTAACTTGGGAGAAACAGGGTATGCTTGACCTAGGTTTCGACTTCGGTATGTTCGAGAACAAACTAACCGGTTCCCTAACTTACTATAACAAGAAATCTATCGACTTGCTAATGGCTCGTCCATTGCCTATCTCTGCAGGTATCACTTCATACAATGACAACATTGGTGAGATGACCAACTACGGTGT
>CALCHD010000197.1 GCA_937901105.1 uncultured Bacteroidales bacterium
GTTCTTGAGGACATATTCAGGAATGTTTTCAAAAGTGGTGTATTCCCTTGCGCTTGCCCATGGAATGTTCTCTGCTATGAAGTCAAAGATTCTAAGGGCCTTGTTGTAAGGATTGGTCTCGCCTGCAATAATGCTGTCTGTAATCTGTTTCAGCAGTGGGGTAAAGATTACATGAGTGTTGCGCTCTGCAGTGTATTTCTTGTAAAGCTCTGATTCTGTATTGTAAGGTTTTACATCTTCTGGGCCAAAGTTGAACCAATGGTCTCTGGTTTCAAGCTCCAGCTGGTAGCCGAATCTGATAGCACTGTCCTTTATTGCAGGAGCCTCCATGTAGATGCTCTTATGGGGATAGCTGTCGGGAGCAATGATATAGTTGCTGTCTGTTGTTGAAAGGAGCTTTATGTTGCCGCTTTTCTTGTTCTCCCTCGGGTATGGCATCCACACTCTTATCATCTCACCTTCAGGTACCTCGTTGGGTTTTACGGTGATTGAGTAAGTGATCCTCATCTTCTGCGGTTTTGAGAGGTGCTCAATCTGCCCCTTCTGGGTTTGTGCAATTACAGGTGGAATATGGCCGGCCTTGAAGATATCAAGATCGTCGGGATTAATGCCTTTAACTTTCCCCCACTGGGCCTTTGCCTCCTTGTCTATTCTGAAAAGGTTCCTTGCGGCTCCCCAGAAGTATTTCTTGGTGCCGTCAATGGTCATGCATTCAAGGGCGCCTGTCCTCTCCCAATGGGCAATCTGTTCAGGTGTCACATCCGGTATTATCCCCTTAATGTAGGATATTACGGTTGTGTCATCTTCTGTAAACTCTCCTCTGGTACGGTGCATTGTCTCAATTTTTGCCTCCAGGTCCCAAATTTCTCCAGGTGTAAGCTCTTCAGTGGCAATCTTTGTCCTGATCATCTGCTCTGCGCAGGTGAAGTTACCCTCAGCAATGGCTCTGCTGAGGGATTCATATGTGATTGGCGGCACCTGGCAGGAAAATGCCATAAGTGCCGCCAATATTAGTGTTGTGACTCTTCTCATCGGTTAGTTCATGTACTCAACATTCATCTTGTATTTCCAACGGCCGAAGTAAAGGTTCTCGCCTTTCCACTCAACCTCGCCGCGCTGGAAGTCTACAGTCTCGCTGCGCAAGTGTGTTTTTGCAGGGAAGAAGTTGCCAGAGTAGTCTTCGTTCACATAGTATCTGTATGCGTCAATGCCGCCAAGATAGAAGTGGGCAACGTTGTCCATTTCGTTAGGTACGCGTCCGAATGATACGTCTACAGGTACCCAGCCAATGCCCTCAAAGTAAGCCTCTGCCCAGTCATGAAGGTTTATCTCGCCCGGATGAAGCATCCATCCGCTCTGCCATTTTGCAGGGATGCCTGCGTAGCGTGCCATTGTAATGAAGGTAAGTCCTACCTGGCCGCAGTCTCCGTGGTTGTTTTTAAGCACGTATGAAGGGATGTTCTCCAATGTTGCATACTCTCTTGCACTTGCCCAAGGGTATGTTTTTGTAATGTAGTCGAAGATCCTTCTTGCCTTGAGGTACGGGTTGGTCTCTCCGGCTACAAGGGAATCTGTAAGTTTCTTGATCTCCGGTGTGAAGATTACGTGAGTGTTGCGCTCTGCAGTGTATTTCTTGTAAAGTTCGCTCTCTGTGTCATAAGGTTTCACGTCGTCTGCACCAAAGCTGAACCAGTGGTCTGCAATGCTCAACTCCAGTTCATATCCGAATTTCATTGCGCTGTCCTTGATGGCTATGGCCTCCATGTAGATGCTTTTGTGCTCATAGCTGTCGGGAGAGATAATATAGTCCTTATTGGTGGTAGAAATAAGCTTTACGTTTGTGCTGCGTTTGGTCTCCCTTGGGTATGGCATCCATACTCTGATCATCTCACCAGCAGGAACCTCATTAGGCTTTACAGTGATTGAGTAGTTGATTTTGAATTTCTTTGGTGTGCTCAAGTTCTCAATCTTGTCTTTAGCTGTATGTGCAACTACCGATGGAATGTAGTCTGCAAGGAAAAGGTCAAGCTCGTCTGACTGCCTACCTTTTACATCCCAGTGTGCCTGTGCCTCCTTGTCAATTCTGAAAAGGTTTCTTGGGGCATTCCAGAAGTATTTCTTTGTACCGTCAATGGCCATGCACTCAAGTGCGCCGGTGCTCTCCCAATGTGCAATCTGCTCTGGGGTTACATCTGGAATAACATTCTTGATGTATGCCAGTACAGTGGTGTCATCTTTAGAAAAATCCTGGCGGATACGTGCCATAGTCTGAACTTTAGCCTCCAGGTCCCAAATCTGGCCAGGGGTAAGCTCTTCTGTGGCAATTTTAAGCTTGATCATCTGCTCGGCCTGGGCAAACTGGCCGCTCTTTATTGCAGCATCAATGTTCTCTTCTGTGATTTCAGGCATCTGGCATGCGTAAAGGGCAAATGCCATTGCCAATAGGGTTAACAGTTTTTTCATAGTTTTTTTAATTTCGTATTTGTACAAAGTTAATAAAATTTCTTACGGAGAGTCAGGACCGGGTATAAAAAAGTGCCCCTTGGGACGACGTCCTAATGGGCACAAAAAAAAGGTAACCCGTTTTTGGGTTACCTCTCAGTCTGTTTTCTATTGTACAGATTATCTTACGCGCTCACCGTAGCTTCTGTCCTCAACTTTAACGCGGATTTTCTCACCCTGGTTGATGAACAAAGGAACCATGATTCTTGCACCAGTCTCCAAAGTACACTCTTTCTGTGCATTTGTTGAAGCAGTATCACCTTTTACAGCAGGCTCGGTGTAGGTAACCTCAAGCTCTACGAACTGTGGAAGTTCGCAAGTAAGGCATCTCTCCTCGTCTGCAAGGAACATCATTTCTACGTACTGGCCCTCTTTCATAAGGTCAGCGTTATCTACGAAATCCTCCTCAAGGTGGATCTGCTCAAAAGTCTCATTGTGCATGAAGTTGAAGCCGGTCTCATCTTTATAAAGGAACTGATAAGGTCTTCTCTCAACAGTGATGATCTCAATTTTCTCACCTGCACTGAAAGTGTTCTCAAGAATTTTTCCGTTCTCAAGGTTTCTGAATTTAGTTTTTACAAAAGCAGGACCTTTACCAGGTTTAACGTGCTGGAAATAAATCAACTGACAAGGTTTGCCATTGTAGTTGAAGAACAAACCGTTCTTAAAATCTGCAGTAGTTGCCATATAAATCTTATAAAAATATTTGAATTCTTGTGAAAATGAGGGTGCAAATATACTACAAGTTTGTGATTTTCAAAAACTACTCCCTCTCAATTCTCAGCTGCTGTATCTGGTTCCCTTTTTCCTGGGTCATCACAAATAGCGTGATGCGGAATTTCTCACCTCCGGCATTAAGGCTTCCAATGGCATATGTAAGAGGCGCCTTGCCGCTCTTGTGCAGGATAGAGAAGGATTTGGGGGTGTAGTTTACAAAAAAGTCCTTCATTATCTGTTTGGCCTGTACCTTGCTGCAGGAGCTTACAGTTCCAAGAATGTCAAGTTCAAGGTTGCTTGCAAACCAGGCTGAAAGCTTGTCAGCATCTCCAAGCTGGATATATTTGCCTATAGGTACAAATACATCCTGCTGCTTTTGTGCGAATGAACAGCATACAGATGCCAGTGTTATGAATGCTAACAATAAAAAACGCTTCATCATCTCTCTTTTATTTTAATATGCAAATAACGGCATTAAACTTGCAAAAACCAAGCCATATGCCTACTTTTGTTAATATGAAGATTACTTTATTGCTGGTTGGAAAAACAGCCTTCCCATATATAAATGAGGGAATTGCCATTTACGAAAAGCGTCTTGGCCATTACGTGAACTATGCCAGGGTGGAGATACCGGAACTCAAAAATGTTCAGGCCTTGAGCCAGGAGCAGATTAAGGAGAAGGAGGGGGAGCTTATCCTAAAGAATATCAAGAATACGGATGATGTAATTCTTTTGGATGAGCGTGGAAGCACCTTTACATCCCTGGAGTGGGCATCACATCTCCAGAAGAAAATGAACTATGAAGGGAAAGATATAGTCTTTGTAATTGGCGGTGCATACGGTTTTTCACAGAAAGTATATCAGAGGGCCAATAGCAAGATGTCGCTCTCAAAAATGACATTTTCCCATCAGATTATAAGGGTAATCTTTTTGGAACAGCTATATAGGGCATTTACAATCATGAAAGGTGAGCCATATCACCACGAGTAAGGCGGGATCATGGAGAAATTTGCAGAGGACATAAAGATGGTGCTGCGCAGTGCCGGCATTTGGCTGCACAGGCGGAGGACAGCGGTGCTGACTGCACTTGCTGTGATGCTGGGTGTCCTCTCGTATTTTGTAGTTCCGTCGGGATTAGAGATACAGAAGGAGGCTGAAAGGCTGGAGAAGAAGGTCCACGGCAGGCAGGAGATTCTTCAGGGGTATGTGCAGCAGGCGCTGGAACTCCCGGTTGACCAGTGGATGAGGTTTGAAGATTTTCCCGACGATATGGTGATATACCGCTACAATGCGGATACCCTGCAGTCGTGGGTAAACCAGTTCCCTGTGGCAAATGATGAGGTGGATGTGCTTACCCTGTGGTACAGGATAAACCATCTCAACAGCAGGAGCCTGTATAATGCACCGTTGGCCTATCTTACAGAGCAGGAGCAGTATGTGAACCTGGGATCTGCCTGGTATGTGGTTAAGGTGTACCGCAAGGATGCCGTAAAGGTAATTTCCGGTCTCCGTATAAAGACAGAATATCTGTCCAACAACACGATACTTTCCAGCAGGGTGAACCCTCTGCTTGGAGTGGACAGGAGAATGACAATAAACCCTGTCACCTTTGATGAGGGGGCAGTAGTGAGGGGGCTGGACGGTGGAGTGCTGTTCTCCTTGAATGACGAGTTCCGCTCCAACTTCAGCGGAGCATCCGTGCCGTTGCGATGGATTGCCATACTGATTTTCTGTGCTGCCCTGTATTCGTTTGTCTACAGCAGGCGTACATTCAGGGCACTGGCCCTTTATCTGCTTGGGCTTACAGGATTGAGGGCAATGTGTTTCGGGCTTACCCCTGCGTTGCGGTTCAGTTCAGAGCTCTTCTCGCCTACGTTATATGCAGATGTGGGGCTGTTTTCATCTTTTGGAAACTTCCTTCTCAATAACCTGTATGTAACGCTGGCGGCTCTTGGCGTATATCTGCTCCGGAAGAAGATAAATTCCCTATACAGACATGCCGGCAAGTGGGGAAAGAGAGGCATACTGGCACTTTTTGCAGTGTTTGTATCAGCCCTCATGTTCTATATCAACTATGTGTTCACTTCACTTATCAACAACTCTAGCATTGTGCTGGAGCTGTACAGGCTGGAGGAGCTCAGCATTTATTCAATAGTTGCATACGCTTCATATGCAATGCTGTTTGTTGCGCTGCTGTTCTCAATACAGATGACTCTTCCTATGCTGCCATATGCAAGGAGGCAGTCAATTCTTCGTCCTCGCAACCTCCTTGTGTTTATTGCGCTGGTATCCCTTTATACTATGCTGGTTGTAGGAAGTCTCGGATTCAGGAAAGAGAGGGAGGTGAGCAATGTCTGGTCCAACAAGCTTACAGTGGAGAGGGATATTGCACTTGAGCTGCAGTTGAGGTCTATGGAGGAGAAGCTCACAAAGGATCCAATAATTGGAGCAATGGTGTCAATGCAGCAGGTAAACCTTATCCGCAGCAGGATGGAGGAGCTGTATCTGAAGGGTGTAAACCAAAAATACAAGCTGGTAATTTCAATCTGCAGGCCCAATGACATGCTGTTCGACGGAAGATGGCAGCAGATGGCAGACTGCTCATCGCTGTTTGAAGATATGCTTCAGGGGGGTGTTCCCCTTGCAGACGGTTCCAATTTCTTCTTCCTCAACAACTACAGCGGAAGGGTGAACTATCTTGGAGTCTTGAGGTACAGTACTTTGCTGGGACCTGTTACCTTATATATAGAGCTGGAATCCAGGTATACCAGAGATGCAATGGGATACACGGCGGTACTGTTCGGATACAAGGCCTCTGACAACGTAAATATGCCAAAGGCATACTCATACGCAAAATATATAGACAACAGCCTAGTAATCTACAAGGGACGCTATGTGTATCCTATGGTGTGTAATCCCGACAGCTATCCCCTTGGGGCCTCAGTTGTGAAGGAGGACAAGTATCTCCACTTTGTAACAAGGTTTGACAATGGCAATATCATTATAATAACCAGAGAGCAGAGGAATGTATACCACTATCTTGTATCATTCTCTTATCTGATGCTCTTCTATGCTGGCTTTGCATTTGTATTTGTACGTGGAAGGAACATTGGAAGGCGCAGTATGAGGATAAGGCTTCCAAAGAACTCCTTCAGAAGGAAAATTACATATCTTATCACTACAACACTTGTGGTGTCACTTATCTGTATGGGCTTTGGCAGTGTGCTGTTCTGCCTGAACTACTATAGGGAGAACAACCGAACCCAGATGGAGGAGAGGATGCAGTCTTTGCAGCAGACCCTCAATGACTTGTGCAAGTATGCTGAGGATTACAGATATATAAACAACTCAAATGTGCTCCAGGCGGTAGAGAGGATTTCAAAGAATACGCAGGCTACAGTGAACTTGTTTGATCCTCACGGACGCCTGGTACGTTCAACCCAGCCGGAGCTGTTTGACCGTTATCTGTTGGCATCTAGAATAAACCCAGATGCATATTACCAGCTTGTGCATGAGAACAGGATGCAGGTGATATCCAGTGAGAGGCTTGGAGAAATGGAGTACTCTTCACTATATGCCCCCGTGTATAATGTAGACGGAAAACTGGTGGCCATTGCCAATATCCCTTACTTTGAGAAGGATTCCTATATAGCAGGTGACATTTCATCTATTCTTGCAACAATTGTAAACATATATATACTGCTAGTTCTGGCGGCCATATTTGGAGGTACGGCACTGGCAAACCAGCTGTCAAAGCCATTGGCAGAGATAGGGCGCAAGATGAAGCTGATTGATGTATCCAAGAAGGCGGAGCACCTCAATTACCGCAAGAAGGACGAGCTTGGAGAATTGGTGGGAGCATACAACAAGATGGTGGATGCCCTAGAGGAGAGTACCCAGAAACTAGCGCAGACAGAGAGGGAGCAGGCTTGGAGCGAGATGGCGCGCCAGATTGCACATGAGATAAAGAACCCGTTGACTCCAATGCGCCTGAGCATTCAGCACCTGATCCGATTGAAGCAGCGTGGCGTTGAGGGATGGGAAGACAAGTTTGAGGATGTTGCCAATTCTATATTGGAGCAGATTGATATTCTATCGGAGACAGCGTCGGAGTTCTCAAGTTTTGCAAAATTCTACTATGAGGAGAATACCGTCATAGATCTTGCAGAGCTTATCAATGACCAGAGGGTGTTCTTTGATACAAGGGACAATATAAAGATCATCTACACGTACAGTCATAGGGACTGCATGGTGAATGTGAAGAAAGGACAGATTATAAGGGTGCTTGTAAACCTTGTTTCAAATGCTATCCAGGCACTTGAAGACAAGGGAGGGTATATCCGCATTTCTCTTGGAGAGGAGGATGGCTGGTATGTTGTATCTATAGAGGATAACGGACCTGGAGTAAAACCGGAAGATGAGCACAAGCTGTTCAAGCCTAACTTTACTACCAAGAGCAGCGGTACAGGCCTTGGCCTTGCAATCTGCCGCAATATAATTGAGCAGAGCGGCGGCAGGATTTCATACAGGCGCTCGGAGCTGGGCGGCGCGTGCTTCTCGTTCAGATTGCCGGTGTATTCTGAGTAAAATACAGTAGAGCTGGCTGAGGAGGTTGGCCAGCAGGCGCCTTATGTAAAATTTACCCCCGCCAGAGTTATTTCTGACGGGGGATTTCTATCTCTATGGTGTTAGAGCCTTTATGCTCTTATTTCTGTCTCAAGAAGATCTGTACAGGAACTCCGTTGAAGTTGAAGTGCTCCCTGAGCCTGTTCTCCAGGAAGCGCTTGTAAGGTTCCCTGATGTACTGTGGAAGGTTACAGAAGAACGCGAATGAAGGGCTTGGGCTTGGAAGCTGGGTAATGTACTTGATCTTGATGTACTTGCCTTTCCATGCTGGTGGAGGGTAGTTCTCAATTTCAGGAAGCATTGCCTCGTTGAGCTGTGAGGTAGGGATCTTGCGTGAGTAGTTTTCGTATACCTCGGTTGCAGCCTTCAGCACGTCAAATATTCTCTGCTTGTTGATTACAGATGTAAAGATGATTGGAACATCGGTAAATGGAGCAATTCTGTTAAGGATCTCCTCCTTGAACTTCTTCATTGTATTGGTGTCCTTCTCAATGGCATCCCATTTGTTTACCACAATCACCACACCTTTCTTGTTCTTCTGGATAAGGTTGTAGATTGCCATATCCTGTGCCTCAACGCCAGCCTGTGCGTCAATCATAAGGATACATACATCGGAGTTCTCAATTGAGCGTACAGCACGCATCACAGAGTAGAACTCAAGGTCTTCCTTAACCCTGTTCTTCTTTCTCAAGCCTGCGGTGTCAACCAGCATGAAGTCGTATCCGAACTTGTTGTATCTGGTTGCAATGGAGTCTCTTGTTGTACCTGCAATGTTGGTTACAATGTTCCTGTCCTCTCCCAAGAGGGCATTGGTCATTGATGATTTGCCTACGTTAGGCTTTCCTACAATGGTGATTCTTGGAATGGTGTCATCCTCGTGGTCAATCACAACATTGTTGTCATCGGGAAGAAGCTCGCAGATCTTGTCCAAAAGGTCGCCTGTGCCGCCGCCGCTTGCCGCTGCAATGCAGAAAGGCTCGCCCAGTCCAAGGGCATTGAACTCATATGCGCCGTACATCTTGTCACCTGTGTCAATCTTGTTTACTGCAAGGATTACAGGTTTCTTGCATCTGCGGAGGATTGAAGCAATCTCTGAATCGTAGTCTGTGATGCCTGTTGCAACCTCGCACATGAACAGGATAACGTCTGCCTCCTCAATGGCAAGGGTTACCTGTTTGCGGATCTCTCCCTCAAAGATATCATCTGAATTGCTGGTGTAACCGCCTGTGTCTACAACAGAGAACTCTTTGCCGCACCACTCGCTCTTGCCGTAGTGCCTGTCTCTGGTTACACCTGCAGTTTCATCAACAATGGCCTGCCTCATGCCTACAAGCCTGTTGAAAAGGGTTGATTTGCCTACATTAGGTCTTCCTACAATTGCTACAATTCCCATATAATCTCCAATTTATGAGCAGCCCATTCCGCAGCTTCCGCAGTCCGAGTTGCACTCTCCACTATTATTTTTTCTTTTTTTGCCCCAGAGCTTCTTTTCTTCCACTTTGGCGCATTGGATTCCCCGCTTGCGCATCTCCTTGTTATGCTCAATTTCGGTATCGGGGAACTTACCGTCTTTCTTGAATATGATGTTGAAGCAGAGCCCTATAACGCAAAGGCCTACAATGAACAAAGTAAACAGGAACAGTTTCATCCTCTACAAAAGCCACTTGTCTTTAAGGCCAAGAGGCTTCTCGCTAATGTTAAAAATAGGAGGAATCTGGGCAGCCTTGAAAGCAGCCCCTCTCTTCAACCTTACAATTTTCTCAACAACATCTTTGTCTGCACCCTCTGCAATTACCTGTTCAGGGGTCTTGCCGCCCTCCTGCATTGCATAAAGGATAGAATCCAGAACCGGATAGTCTGGAAGTGAATCCGTATCTTTCTGGCCCTCCCTCAACTCTGCAGACGGAGCCTTGGTAATGGTAGAGACAGGAATCACAATGCCGTTTCTGTTAATGTAGTTTGCAAGTTCGTATACTTCACATTTATAGAGATCTGCAATTACCATGGCGGCACCTGCAAGATCTCCATATAATGTGCCGTAACCGGTGCTCAACTCGCTCTTGTTTGAAGTGTTGAGGAGTATTGCACCGAATTTATTTGAGTAGGCCATAAGGAGGGTTCCCCTGATTCTGGCCTGAAGGTTCTCTTCAGCAACGTTCCATTTGTTGTCTGCACCAAACACAGGGGCAAGCTCTTTCATGAACTTGTTCCAGATTTTCCCGATAGGTACAATGTCATAGCTCATCTCAAGGTTGTCTGCAAGATCAACCGCATCCTGCACGGAGTGCACTGTAGAGAACTCGCTAGGCATAAGGAAGCCATGTACATTCTCCTTGCCAAGAGCCTCAACGGCCAAGGCGGCAACCACTGCAGAATCTATTCCTCCCGACAGTCCAAGGCAAACCTTGGTGGCACCGATGGAATGAATGAAATTGCGCAACCCCTCAACAAGGGTGCTGTGTACATCTTCTATCTGTAATTTTGGTGACAGCATAACTGGAATGTTTTACTATTTAGAATACAAATGAACCGCTGATTGACTTGTCTGTGTAAACTTTGTTGATTATATCAGCAAACAGGTCTGCAACAGAGATAACCTTAATCTTGGATGTATCCTGACCCTCTTTAGCCCTCAAAGGAATAGTGTCAGATACAACCAGCTCGCAAAGCTCTGATTTTGCAATGTTCTCATATGCAGCGCCGCTCAATACAGGGTGGGTTGCAACAGCTCTTACGCTTAGTGCACCTTTCTCTTTAAGCATGTTGGCAGCTTTGCAAAGGGTACCTGCTGTATCAACCATATCGTCTACGATAACAACGGGATATTCCAAGCCCTTGGACGAGTGCATCGTCAAAACTTTTACCGAATCTTCCCCACCGTTTTCGCTGTATTCAATTTTGTAATCCATATCCCGCAAACGGTCCAAAAATTCATGCACGCAAAGGGGCTCGGGGGTGGTCGTTTCTTCGATGAAACGGTTCATACGCCGAAGCGCGGACACACCGTTTGGACGGGAC
>CALCHD010000198.1 GCA_937901105.1 uncultured Bacteroidales bacterium
CCACAACAAATGACACCGGAGCTTCTACTCCCGACAGATTATCGTTGAGCCCCTTCCCGCTCTCCACCACAAGGGGCGCAGTTACGCGGCGCAACTTGAGCTGTGCCGAAAGGTGCTGCTGAAAAGTATCCTTAATGAATTTGATTGCCCGCTCTGTCTGCCACACATCCAGCTTTGACACATAGCCCTGCGGAATAAATACGCTGCTCATAATCCTCCAATAAAATTTTTTATACCTCTACACAACCTCAACTCCCTGCTCCGCCAGCATCTGAAGGCCTATATCCTTAAGCTTGAACTTCTGGATCTTGCCGCTGCCGGTTAGAGGGAAGCCCTCCACGAACAATACGTATTTTGGTATCTTGTAGTGGGCAATCTTGCCCTTGCAGAACTCTTTGATGTCGCTCTCGTGAAGATCGGCGCCCTCGTGAGGGATGATGAATGCACCCACTTCCTCGCCATATTTCTTTGAAGGGATTCCTGCTACCTGCACATCCTTGATGCCCGGGTAGTGGTAAAGGAACTCCTCAATCTCGCGTGGGTAGATGTTCTCGCCACCACGAATAATCATGTCCTTAATACGGCCGGTGATACGGTAGTTGCCGTTCTCATCCTTTACGCCCAAATCTCCAGAGTGAAGCCAGCCATTGGCGTCAATGGTCTCGGCTGTTGCCTGCGGATTCTTGTAATACCCCTTCATAGTGTTGTATCCGCGGTTGCAAAGCTCTCCCTGAACTCCAGCCGGACACTCCTCGCCTGTCTCCGGATCCAATACTGCCACCTCTGTATGCTCAAACTCGTATCCTACAGTTGTACATCTCTCCTCAAAGCTCTGGTCCATACGGGTGTGGGTCATTCCTGGAGAAGCCTCGGTAAGGCCATATACGCTGGTCACCTTCATATGCATCTTCTCCTCTACCCTCCTCATAAGCTCAATAGGGCACAATGCGCCGGCCATGATACCTACTCTCAAGGAGGTTAAGTCGAACATGTCAAACATAGGGTGGTTAAGCTCTGCTATGAACATGGTAGGCACACCATAAACAGAAGTACATCTCTCCTTATGGATGGAGGCCAGTGTAACTAGCGGATCAAACCTCTCAACCATCACCTCCGTACATCCATGTGTGATGACGTTCATTGTTGCCAGCACCACGCCAAAGCAGTGGAACAGAGGAACACATACACAAAGCTTGTCATCTGCAGTAAAGCCCATATGCTCACCTGTAAGGAATCCGTTGTTGGTAATATTGTGGTGAGTAAGCATAACACCTTTAGGGAATCCTGTTGTTCCCGACGTATACTGCATGTTCACCACATCATGGCAGCTTACACTCTCCTTTATGGCAGCATACTCATCATCCTTGAGGCTGTTCTTGCCTAAAAGCAACAGTTCGGGAATATTATACATTCCCCTGTATTTCTCCTGACCTATAAATACCACATTCTTCAAAACTGGCAGCTTGCTGCATTTCAGGTCACCCCTTCTGCAGGTCCTTAATTCCGGTATCATCTCATATACCATGCTCACAAAATCACTGTTGCGCTCACGGTCTATGATACATAGCGTGTGCATATCAGAGTTCTGGCACACATACTCCAGCTCCGAAAGCTTGTAGTTGGTATTTACAGTAACAGCAACAGCTCCCAGCTTGGCACAAGCATACAATACTGTAAGCCAGTCCGGAACGTTGGTTGCCCATACACCCACATGAGAGCCTTTGGCAACACCAATCTCCATAAAGCCCTTGGCAAGGTTATCTACCCTTGCATTCAGCTGGGCATAGGTAAAGCGGAGGTCCCTGTCTGAATATACGATGGCCTCTTTATCCGGGGTCTCACACGCCCACTTCTCAAGCCACTGGCCAATGGTCTTGTCAAATAAAGGTAATGTGCTCATAGGTCAATTAAACAGGTATATAAACTACAGCCAAAAGCTTTGCATCTTTTCCGTTGCGCGGCAACACAAGGTGAGGTACAATTGAATCATAGTAGATGGTGTCACCCTCTGCAAGCTGATGCACCTCCTTGCCGTATCTCACCTCAATTTCTCCCTCCAGAACATACATGAACTCCTCACCCTCGTGAGAAGAAAGCTGCTTCTCTCCATCCTGATGGTAAAGATTTACTATATATGTCTCCATATGCCTGTCCTGCTTCTTGCTTGAAAGGCTGAAGTAGCCCATTGGGCTGCTGTCTCCCTCCTTGCCCCTCAACACAGGATTGCCTTTCCACTCGCTTGCCCTTGAAATTACCGGACCGTCATTTGAAAAATCATCCAATATAGTACCTACACGCACACCCAATACCCTTGTAATCTTAATAAGCTCACCAATTGTAGGCACCTGCATATTCTCCTCAATGGCACTCATATACTGAACCTTAAGGCCGCTCTGATGAGCAAGGTCCTCAAGGGTTATCTGTTTCATCTCTCTCAAGCCCTTTATTTTTGAGCCTATAGCTGATTCTGCTCTTCCCATTATCTTATCTGTTTAGTTTTGTAGATTTAAGTTTGCGGACCCATTAAAACCAAGAAGCCCAACATAGCAAAATTAAAAAATTTTCCGCTCCATATAACAATTTTTTTCAATGTAAACCACTGCATATAAATACATTGTTTACACATATTAAAGTTTTTTATTTAAATTTGAAGCCTGTTTCCCAAAAAGCATTAATAATTCAAGCAATTTCCAATGGAAAACATTATAAGAAAAATTTACTCCACATATGCGGAAAGTACCGGGATTGGCAAGGTTGCAGACTATATAGCACCTCTGGCAAAAGTTTCTCCATGCAAATACGCCATATCTGTCTGCACTATAGACGGACAGAAGATAAATATCGGAGACTATGCAGAGCCATTCTCAATACAGAGTATCTCAAAGGTATTCACCCTCTCCATGCTGGCACCGCTTGTGGGAGAGGAAATTTGGGAATGTGTAGGAAAAGAGCCGTCGGGAAGCGCATTCAACTCCCTTGTGCAGCTTGAATACGAAAGAGGGATTCCAAGAAACCCTTTCATCAATGCAGGTGCCCTGGTGATTACAGACAAGCTTGCTGAAAAAATCCCCAATCTGGATAACTCGCTGCTGCAGTATGTAAGGGAATTGGCCGGAGAAGAGAGCATCAATTTCAACCTCTCCGTTGCAAATGATGAATACACCACGGGAGAAAGGAACAAGGCTCTTGCCCACATGATGAAAAGCTTTGGGAACTTCAAAGGGAAGGTAAGCAAAGTGTTCAGGCACTACTGCAACCACTGCAGCATTGAGATGACCACCCAACAGCTGGCACAGGCATTTACATTCCTGGCCAACCGGGGAATAAACCCGCTCAACGGGAAAGCAGTAATAACTCCCCGCGACGCAAAAAGAATCAATTCCATAATGCTCACCTGCGGCTTCTACGATGAAAGCGGCGACTTTGCGTACCGCGTTGGACTACCCGGGAAAAGCGGCGTTGGAGGAGGCATTGTTGCCATAATCCCGGGCAAGCTGGCCATAGCGGTATGGAGCCCTGAACTCAACCCCCACGGCAACTCCTGCA
>CALCHD010000199.1 GCA_937901105.1 uncultured Bacteroidales bacterium
AGCAGAGGAGACTGCGTCGTCCTCCGAGGAGAATATCTGTTCATCCAGAGTAATTGTCGGGAGTAATCATTACTTCCTGCAAATTGTAGTCCACGCTTGGGGGCTATTCAGGGTATTCTGGAGGGGGTAAGTGTGGACAACTCAACAAATTTGTTGAATCGTCCACGGTAACCGGCCCTGGAGTGCATTCGGGAAGGAGTGAGTGTGGAAGATGAATTGCAGGAACTAGTAATTCTGTCGGGAAGAAGAATTTTTGTCTTATCTTTGCGGCCGGTTAATTTAAAGAGTATGAGATCAGTAAAGAAGTTGATTTTGATGACGGTTGCAATGCTATCTGCAGTTGGTATGATAGCTCAGGATGCAACTTATAAATTTACGGGCCAGGGCCTTATTAAAACAGTTGTTAACGAGAATGGTACTGTTGAGCAGTATAATGTGTTTAAACCGATTGTTTTGTTTAAATCAAAGTATGAGCTTTCTACAACAGACGGAGAAGGCAGATTCAGTGTAAGACATGCAACCTTGGGTACCCGTGGACAGATTTCAAAAACTTTGTCTTACTGTTATCATATTGATTTCAGCACTGAGAATAAGATTACTGTTCTTGACCTTTATGCAAGATTGACTCCAACAGACAGATGGATATTTACACTAGGCCAGCAGTATCACCCATTGTTCAATTCATGGACAGTGGCACCTAATGATGTGGATTATGTTAACAGACCATTTGTGGGCAAGTATTTTGCGTCCAGCAGAGATATTGGATTTACTGCCAAATATGCACTTAAAAAGGAGGGTTTCCCTATCAGCTTGGAGTATGGTGTATATAATGGCAGTAGTATTAATAATCCTACTTGGAACAGTTCTATGGTGCAGGGCGGTAGAATTGAGTTCGGTTCTATGAAAAAAGGTGTCAGAGCAACTGCCAAGTTTTTCAGTGCAAAGAATGCTCAGGATACGAAAGATTTTTATTGGGGTGCTGATTTGAGATATGCATGTGATGCGTTTAAGGTGGAGAGTGAGGTTATGACAAAAAATATCCCTTCGCAGGATGTGTGTTGTACAGGGAAGCCAGTCTATCAGCCGGGAACTCTTTCAGCTGTTTATGTGCAGGCACTTTATAAAATTAAGGCCAAAGGGAATTCATTGAAGAGGATTGAGCCGCTTGTAAGATGGGATGCCATGGGGTATGATATGAAGGATAGAGGCTTTGGCGTGAACAGGGTTACTGCCGGTTTGAATTTTGTTCTGAATACATTTTATACAAGCATGTTCAGAATCAATTATGAGCAGTATTTCAACAACAGTATGGATATGTCTGCCTTGTATAAGGAGCCGCATTATAACCATAATAAGATCTCTTTTGAACTGCTGTTATACTTCCTGTAAGCGCGGTATAAAATAAAAACAGGAGCTGGATTAAGTCCGGCTCCTGTTTTATTATAAAGGATTGATTATCTCTCCAATTTGTGGATTGCAAGACCGCTCTGAAGTTTAGGCTCAAACCAGGTAGTCTTTGGAGGCATGATGTTGCCTGTATCTGCAATGTCAATTAGCTGTTTCATTGAAACAGGATATAGAGCAAATGCTGCAACCATCTCGCCTGAATCTACACGTTTCTTAAGCTCGCCAAGACCGCGGATACCACCTACGAAATCAATTCTTTTTGAAGTTCTGAGGTCTTTGATGTCAAGAAGCTTGTCAAATACAAGATTTGAGCATACGGTAACGTCAAGTACTCCAATAGGGTCAGCGTCATCGTAAGTGCCCTCTTTAGCCTGCAATGAGTACCACTGGCCGCCAATGTACATTGAGAAGTTGTGTAGTCCCGACGGAGTGTAGATCTCCTCGCCTTTCTTCTCAACTACAAAGTCCTCACCAAGTTTCTGGATAAACTCCTCCTCGCTCATGCCGTTAAGGTCTTTTACTACGCGGTTGTAGTCAATGATCTTAAGGTGGCTCTCTGGGAATACTACTGCCATGAAATAGTTGTACTCCTCATCACCTGTGTGGTTAGGGTTGTTGTTCTTTTTCTCCTCACCTACACGTGCAGCGGCTGCAGTTCTGTGGTGGCCGTCAGCAACGTAGAAAGCAGGGATTCCAGCAAAGATTTCAGTGATGGCTGCAATGTCCTCCTCGTTGTCGATAACCCAGAATTTGTGGCCGAAACCGTCAACTGGAGCGATATAGTCGTACTCAATCTCCTGTGTCTTGATAGTGCGCTCTACAATCTCATTGATCTGTGCATTGTCTGGATAAGCGAAGAATACGGGCTCAAGGTTGGCGTTCTGGTTCCTTACGTGGATCATACGGTCATCCTCTTTGTCCTTACGGGTAAGCTCGTGTTTCTTGATCTTGCCAGTCATATA
>CALCHD010000200.1 GCA_937901105.1 uncultured Bacteroidales bacterium
GGTGCAAAGGCAGTGAAGTGGTCATGCGACGGCTCGCCTGAGTATGACATGGAAGAATGTGAGAAGACTGACAGAGGAACTGTCATCACCCTTTACATCGCTGAGGATGAGAAGGAGTTTGCACAGAAGTCACGCATTTCAGGCCTCCTGAACAAATATTGCAAGTTCATGCCGGTGCCTGTGATCTTCGGCAAGGAACAGGAGTGGAAGGACGGTAAGTATGAGGATACCGATAAGGATAATGTGATCAACAAGATCGAGCCTCTTTGGGCGAAGAAACCTGCTGACCTCAAGGATGAGGATTACAACGAGTTCTACAAGGCTCTTTATCCTATGGCAGACGAGCCTCTGTTCCATATCCACCTCAATGTGGATTATCCATTCAACTTGACAGGTATCCTGTATTTCCCTAAGATCAAGAACAACGTAGAGATATCTCGCAACAAGATCCAGCTGTACTGCAACCAGATGTTCGTGACAGACTCTGTCGAGAACATCGTACCTGAGTTCCTTACTCTCCTTCATGGCGTGATCGACTCTCCGGATATCCCTCTCAACGTTTCGCGAAGCTATCTACAGAGCGATGCCAACGTCAAGAAGATTTCCACATACATCACCAAGAAGGTAGCTGACCGTCTTGACGAGATCTTCAGAAACGAGCGCCAGCAGCTCGAGGAGAAGTGGGACAACCTCAAGCTCTTCATCGAGTACGGAATGCTTTCAGACGAGAAGTTCTGCGACAGGGCCATGAAGTTCTGCCTTCTGAAGAATACGGAGAACAAGTATTTCAGCATTGATGACTATAAGACGGCTGTCGAGGGCGGACAGACCGACAAGGACGGCAAGGTGGTCTTCCTCTATGCAACGGATGCGGAAAGCCAGTATTCATTCGTGGAGGCTGCAAAATCGAAAGGTTATGATGTCCTGCTCATGGACTGCCAGCTCGACAGTCATTTTGTGAATCTTCTCGAGACAAAGGTTGAGAATGCCCGTTTTGCCCGTGTGGATTCCGACAGTATCGACAACCTCATTCCGAAGGAGGATAAGATCCGTCCTGAACTTTCGGAGACTGAACAGGAGGATCTTTCTGTAATATTCCAGGCAGTGCTTCCGAAGGAAAACCACTATTATGTGCAGGCAGACAATCTTGGCGAAGATGCGGCTCCGATCCTCATCACCCAGAGCGAGTTCATGCGCAGGTATCGCGAGATGTCAGCAATGGGCGGCGGAATGAATTTCTATGGAGAGATGCCTGCGATGTACAATATCACTGTGAATATGCAGAACCCTCTCGTAGCGAAGATAATGGCTTCGAAGGCTGCGGATGTTGCCCCTGCGCAGGTGATTCCAGATGCTGCATCAGATGCGTCGGAGGATGTCAAGAGGACTGTGACAGAGGCAAAGGAAACAGCTGCTGCGGCACATAAGGCTGATCTTGAGGCCTTCGCAGGAGACAATGAGATCCTGAAGCAGATCACTGATCTTGCCCTTCTTGCCAACGGTATGCTGAAAGGAAAAGACCTCAGCGACTTCATTGCAAGAAGTGCCAAGGTCGTAGAAGATGCTTATCTGAAATAAAAAATCCGATTTTTACTTTTGCATCCGTCATTTCCGGCTCGACCGGGAATCCGTGAGTCTTTTGCCGTCATTCCCGACTTGTTCGGGAATCTATCGGATGAGGTTGAGGAACTCGTTACGGGTGCGCTCATCTTTAAGGAAGATGCCGCTGAAGGCCGATGTGGTAGTTACTGCATTGGCTTTCTGCACACCTCTCAAGGTCATGCATGTGTGTGATGCCTCGATGACAACGGCCACTCCTAACGGATTAAGGGTGTCCTGGATGCAGTCACGGATCTGGGTGGTGAGTCTCTCCTGGACCTGAAGCCGGCGGGCATAAGTCTCGACTACACGGGCAATCTTGCTCAGGCCGGTAATCACACCGTTAGGGATATATGCCACATGCGCCTTGCCATAGAACGGCAGCATATGATGCTCGCAAAGCGAGTATATCTCAATGTCCTTCACAAGCACTATCTGATGATAATCCTCCTTGAACAACGCAGACTTGAGGATCTCCACCGGGTTCAAGCCATATCCCTGGTTAAGGAACTGCATCGCCTTGGCCACACGCTCCGGTGTCTTCAAAAGCCCTTCGCGCTGCGGATCCTCACCCAAAAGCTTCAATATCTCATAATAATGCTCCGCAAGCTTCTGCGTAGTTTCCGGATCATATTGTTCTATCTTGGTATAAGCCATAACATTCTATTTTTATCGGGATGCAAAGGTATAAAAATATCCACACAAAAAAAGAGCAACCTCATCAGTTGCTCTTTTCAATTTTAATACTCCTCCTCGTTGAAGAAGAAGTCCTCTTTGCTTGGATAATCAGGCCAGATCTCCTCAATGCTCTCGTAAACCTCACCGTCATCCTCAAGGTCATTCAAGTTCTCAATAACCTCAAGAGGTGCACCCGAGCGGGTTGCATAGTCGATCAGCTCATCTTTAGTTGCTGGCCATGGAGCATCCTCAAGTTTGGATGCCAATTCAAGTGTCCAATACATAGTTGTATCAATTTTTTGTTAACGGGGCGCAAATATAGAAAAAAATTCATTATGGCAACCAAAATGCCTCTTTTTCTTTATTTTCCACACAAAGATATCTTGCAAGTGTAAACAGATAATCCGAAAGTCTGTTCAAGTACCTCTGTCCCAGAACCAATTGCTCCGACACCTCGGTATTGGCCTCACCGCCTGTTCCAATTACAAGGGCGTGTCTCTCTGCCCTGCGGCAGATGGTCCTTGCCACATGGCACTCAGATGCCACTCTCGGCTCACCTGGAAGGATAAATGCCATCTGCGGAGGGAGCGCCTCTGTCATGGCATCAATCTCATTCTCCAGGAATGTGATTGCATCCTCACCCACCTCCTTGAGGCTCTTGCTGGAGCCATCAGATGCAAAGTGGGCAGAAATGAGCATAAGCTCCTCCTGAATTTTTCTCAAGTTCTTCTTCACATGGTCAAAGCCGGCATCACTTATTACAATGCCAATGTAAGAAATAAGCTCATCCAAATCTCCATAAGCCTCAACCCTCGGATGATTTTTGGGTACCCTCTTGCCACCTACAAGAGATGTTGTCCCCTTGTCTCCACCTTTTGTGTAAATCTTCATATCTGTAATCTTTAAATTTCCATAGCCGGATGCGGATTTTGGGTATCGCTCTCAATCTTGCCGTCCCTGAGCTTGATAATCCTGCGCGCATGCATGGCAATATCCTCCTCATGAGTTACCACAATCACCGTATTCCCTTGTTTGTAAATCTCTTCAAACAACCTCATTATCTCAATTGAGGTCTTTGTATCCAGGTTTCCCGTAGGCTCATCCGCAAGGATGATTGAGGGGTTGTTGATTAGCGCCCTCGCCACAGCCACCCTCTGCCTCTGGCCTCCCGACATCTCTGCCGGCCTGTGCTCCATCCTCTCCCCCAGACCTACAGACTCCAGGGCCGCCTTGGCCCTTTCCTCCCTCTCTGCCCTCGGGATACCTGCATAAACCATTGGCAATGCAACATTCTCCAGCGCAGAATACCTTGGCAACAGATTGAAAGACTGGAACACAAAACCAATCTCCCTGTTCCTGGTCTCCGCCAGGGCACCATCCCCCATCTGGCTCACGTCTGTTCCATTGAGCACATATTTTCCTCCCGACGGGGTATCAAGACATCCAAGTATGTTCATCAATGTACTTTTGCCGGATCCCGACGGCCCCATAATGGCAACATACTCATTCTTGCAGATAGACAGGCTTACCCCGTCAAGCGCCCTCACCTGCTGTTTACCCAAATTGTAAACCTTCTCCAGCCCACTTATGCTGATTACCTCTTTTCGCTCCTTTCTCTCAATATCCATATCTAAATCACACTAAAAATCCCCCTGCAACACTCCTCCAGAGTATCCAGCGCCTCCCTGCTGTTCCACTTGCTTGTGTCCCTCTCTCCTACAGCATTGGAAACTGTACGCAGCTCAAAGAACGGTACATTCTCCATAAGTGCCGCATAATACACTCCGGCACC
>CALCHD010000201.1 GCA_937901105.1 uncultured Bacteroidales bacterium
CCCAATGGGCACTTTTGGTTTTCGATAGAAAAAAGGATGGCCCAAGAATTTGGACCATCCTCTGTGTTATATCCGCGGGGAGTAAAATTACTCTCTGATAGCCTTGATACCTGGAAGCTCAATTCCCTCTAGGTACTCCAACATTGCACCGCCACCTGTAGAAACGTAGCTTACTTTGTTTGCGTAGCCCATCTGGGTAACAGCAGCAACTGAGTCACCGCCACCTACAAGGGTAAATGCGCCTTTCTCTGAAGTAACTTTTGCAAGGATCTCAGCAATATAGTTGGTGCCTTTTGCAAAGTTAGGCATCTCAAATACACCTACAGGACCGTTCCAAAGGATAGTTTTTGAGTTCATAAGAACCTCCTCCCAAACTGCAAGGGTAGCAGGAGCGGCATCCATACCCTCCCAGCCCTCTGGGATCTCATAGTTGTTTACGATCTGGGTGTTTGCATCGTTAGAGAAATCGTCTGCAATCACAACCTCTTTAGAGAAGTATAGTTTTACACCTTTCTCCTCAGCTTTTTTCATGATGTTAAGAGCAAGCTCCATCTGGTCATCCTCGCAAAGTGAACGGCCAATCTTGCCGCCCTGAGCCTTAACGAAAGTGTAAACCATACCGCCACCGATGATCATGTTGTCAACTGCATCAAACAAGTGCTCGATGATACCAATCTTTGAAGAAACTTTAGCACCGCCAACGATAGCAGTTACAGGGTGCTCAGCACCGTGAAGAACTCTGTCAATAGCCTTGATCTCGCCCTCCATGATGTAACCGAACATCTTGTCGTTAGGGAAATATTTTGCAATTAGTGCTGTAGAAGCGTGAGCGCGGTGAGCTGTACCGAATGCGTCGTTGATGTAGCAGTCAGCGTATGAAGCCAAAGTCTTCACAAACTCTTTCTGGCTCTCTTTAACCTGAGTCTTAGCCTCAGCCTTCTCCTCGTCGGTAGCATCCTCAGCCAAACCACGAGGCTTGCCCTCCTCCTCAGCGTAGAAACGCAAGTTCTCAAGAAGAAGAACCTCACCAGGTTTAAGGGCTGCTGCAGCCTCCTGTGCTTTCATGCAATCGTCGCAGAACTGAACTTTGGTGCCAATAAGCTCCTCAATTCTGTAGATGATATGTTTTAGAGAGAACTTCTCGGTAACCCCTTTTGGTCTGCCAAGGTGAGACATTAGGATAAGTGCACCGCCACCTGCAAGAACCTTCTTGATGGTAGGGACAGCTGCACGGATTCTGGTGTCGTCAGTAATCTTGAACTCAGCGTTCAATGGAACGTTGAAATCAACTCTGGCAATGGCCTTTTTGCCTGAGAAATCGTAAGTTTCAATACTCTGTTGCATTTCTTGTACTATTTAATGTTATTGTCTTCTGTTTTTTTGCGTGGCAAAAATAAGAAAAAAATCAAAATTAACCGTATCTTTGAACTTTATAACCATTAGAAAGGCAATAAGTTGTAGTATGCTTTTACAGTCACCGCAAAATTGGAAGGATTACGAGCTTATAGACTCGGGTAATTTTGAGAAACTTGAGCGATTCGGCTCATTCATATTGGCTCGTCCTGAGCCCAAGGCACTTTGGACCCCGTCACTCTCTGCAAAAGAGTGGGAGAAGCTGGCACACACCAGGTTCACTGCCGGCGCAGGCTTTGGAAAAAGCGGCAAGGAGGATACCGGAACATGGAAAATGCTCAAGAAAATGCCGGAGCAGTGGTATATCAGATATAATCTTCCCGACAGTTCCTTCAAGCTCCGCCTTGGACTCACCTCATTCAAGCACGTAGGTGTATTCCCCGAGCAGAGCCCCAACTGGGAGTTCATCTACGAGCAGAGCAAACGCCTTGTTGAGAAATTTGAGGCCAAAGGGATAGACCCTGTAACCGGAACCGTCCGTAAGCCTAAAGTACTCAACCTGTTTGCCTACACCGGTGCTGCATCATTGGCAGCAAGATGTGCCGGAGCGGATACAACCCATCTGGATTCTGTAAGACAGGTAGTTACCTGGGCAAAAGGGAACATGGAGAGCAGTGGCCTGGACAACATCCGCTGGGTAGTTGAGGATGCCCTCAAATTTGCAAAAAGGGAGGCAAAAAGGGGAAACAAATACAACGGCCTCATCATGGACCCCCCTGCATATGGCCATGGTCCCGACGGCGAAAAATGGAAACTTGACGAACTCCTTTACGAGTTCCTTCAGGAGGTTGCAAAAATCCTTGATCCCGATGATGCATTCATGGTACTCAACCTGTACTCCAACGGATACTCCGCAATGTTGGGGGATACCGCAGTGAGAAGTGCATTCGGCATGCTCAACGGCAAGGGCAAAGGGGAGCTTACCTGTGGCGAACTTCTGTTGAAAGACAATTTTGGCAAGGCAATACCTTTGAGCGTATTCAGCCGCCTTGTAAGATAACAAAGGCCCGCGCAGGGCAACACAAGAACTATGATCTTATCAGTAAACTGGGATGTAAGTCCCATCATATTCAGCATAGGAGGCTTTCAGCTCCGTTACTACGGAGTCCTTTTCATTATAGGATTCTACTTGGGCTACTATATGTTCAGGCACTTCTTCCGCAGGGAGAACAAGCCACTTGAACTGCTCGACACCCTGTTGTGGACCCTTATGATCTGCACCATCGTTGGCGCAAGACTTGGTCACGTGCTGTTCTACCAGCCGGGATACTATCTGGCCAATCCTGTTGAGATTCTCAAAGTGTGGGAAGGTGGACTTGCCAGCCATGGCGGCACCATAGCCATAATGATTGGAATGTGGTGGTTCGTAAAAAAATACGGCCGCAAACACAACTTCGGCTACATCTGGCTGCTGGACCGTCTGGCCGTTGCAACCGCCTTTGCTGCAATGTTCATCCGCCTGGGAAATCTCATGAACTCAGAGATTTACGGCCATGAGACCTCGCTTCCTTGGGGATTTGTATTCCTGCAGAACGGCGAGACAGTGGCAAAGCACCCAACCCAGCTGTATGAGGCGCTTGCATACTTGTGCACAGGTGTGATTCTGTGGTGCATCTACAAATACGCCCTTCCAAAAATCAAGGAAGGACTTCTTCTGGGAATCTTTTTCATTGGAATTTTCCTTTCCCGTTTCTTTATAGAGTTTGTTAAGGAGAACCAGGTAGGCTTTGAAGAGGGAATGGTCCTCAATATGGGACAGCTTCTAAGCATCCCGTTTGTACTGCTGGGAATATTCCTGATTGTAAGAAGCTTCCGTCCTGGAACACCTGTGGCGTTGAGGGTTGACGGGAAAAAATAATTTGATGGGAATAAAAAAGGCGACCGTTGAGGCCGCCTTTTCAATTAGTATCTCTCCATATCCCTTTTCATGTCCTTCTCCTTAATGGTGTTGCGTTTGTCGTACTCGCGCTTACCTTTGGCAAGGGAGATGTTCAGCTTTGCATAGCCGTTCTCGGCAATGAACAGGCGGGTAGCCACTATTGTGAGACCTTTCTCCTTGGTGGCACGCTCCAGCTTGCGGAGCTCCTTGCGGTTGAGGAGCAGCTTGCGGTCGCGGCGCGGGTCATGGGCGTTGTAGGTACCCCACCAGTACTCGGCCACGTGCATGTTCTTTACGTACAGCTCATTCCTTACAAAATAGCAGTAGCTGTCTACCAGAGAGGCCTTGCCGGCTCGGATAGATTTGATCTCGGTACCTGTGAGGACGATTCCGGCGGTGTAGTTATCCAGGAACTCGTACTCAAAAGAGGCCCTTTTGTTTTTTATCTCTATTTTACTTTTTGCTTTAGGCATAACAGCGCAAATGTAGTAAAAAAAACTAACTTTGTAAGGTTGTAAACGTATGGAGAATATTCTGGGTTCAATAAAACATGGGAACTGGGATGCGGTATGCATACTTGGCCCAACAGCCAGCGGCAAGACAAAATTTGCCGTTGAACTTGCCCGTACCCTTACGGCGCAGTGGAAACCGTGCGAGATAATCTCGGCCGACAGCCGTCAGGTATACCGTGGTATGGACATTGGTACCGGCAAGGACCTCTCCGAGTACGGCGAGGTACCCGCACACCTTCTGGATATAGTGGATGCCCTTCATCATCTCCCGCAGGAGTCCTGCTGAGCCGGTAAAGCCGCACAGAGGATGGGCAATATAGGCATCCACGATAGCATTGTCCCGGGTCAGCCAGTCAAAGTCCGTCCGGGGATGCTCCACCTTTTTGTTGTAGCCGCCGAAGATCATCTTCTGCAGCATTTCATTGGGCTTCTCTTCGCCTTTCTTTTTGCAGATGCCGTCAATGACCTTAACCAGCGCAGGCAGCGCAAAGGTTGGCTGCCAGCCCGTGCCGCAGATGACAGCTCCGGAAATATCGGAATCCGGATAGTCGCACAGAATAGTCCGGGCCATAAAAGAACCCATGGAATGACCAAAGAGAATATAGGGAATCTCCGGGTATTCCCTCTTCGTATCTTCCAGCAATCGGTAGGTATCCGCCACGGCGCTGAACCAGCAGCCGTGGAAATAGCCCTGAATACCATCACCGTTGATGGACTGGCCGTGGCCCATATGGTCCTCCGCCACCACTAGGTAGCCCAGACCATTCAGATACCGGGCAAAGGCATCATACCGCTCCACGAATTCCGCGATGCCGTGGAT
>CALCHD010000202.1 GCA_937901105.1 uncultured Bacteroidales bacterium
AACGGCAAGAGTTTGCGTAAATTTACGCTATCAGAAAATTCACATAAAAGAGGCCGGCTTTTAGGAATCATCAAAAAATGCCAAAAAGAGAAATTTCTGTGGTCTGTAAGATTAAAGATTTCGCATATATATGCCATCTAGAATTTGTGTATGCACAACCTCCCATCCACAGACAAGGACTGAAAAATAGCCTTCGGTATGGCTGGCAATCTATTGCATCTGAATCATAATTTCATAACTCACAAATGCCCCAGATTGTCTACGAAGAGGCATTTGTTCAAACACACGGAAATTTTATGGTTCATCTGCAATGATTGCTTACGCCCCTCAGGATATTTTTCAGTCCTTGCCTGTTCCTGTGCGGTTGTGTATAAGTAAAAATAGCTATTCCCGCGCTTGAGAATAGCTATACAAATATCAAATCTTAATTTACAGTTCAGAAATTTCTGCATCACTTAATCCGGTGCAGCTGGCAATCAGGTCTGTGCTGCATCCCTTGGCCTTCATGTTGCGGGCAATATCCAGTTTCTCGTTCATTCTTCCATCTTTTTCTCCCCTCATTTCAGCAAACTTAATGCATCCCATCGTGTCCCTGTAGCTCTTTAGGTCAGATTCGTACTGCATCCTGTCCTGTTCAGACAGGGAGGCTACATCTGCGGTGTCCAAAACTTTGTAGAAAATCTCCTTTGTGCTCTCTGAAAGTCCAGTCTCTGCAACTTCTTGCTTAAGCTCATCAATAGTCTTCATACCCTTATTCATTTCTTTGAGCAAATATACAAAAAATTCATATTTTAAGGAACAATCATGGATGCTCGTAGCCTTGAGGCATGGTATCTGTAACAGTATGATATTAAGCTTGTCGGAGAATGGTTTCTTTCCAATAATGTCATATAGAACCACATCTCTCCTCAATACTGGGGTCTCCTCATATGTGAAATTCATCAGGCAGATAGAATACACTCGCTTAATCTGTGTGTAATCCCACTCCTTGCCTCTTTTACCCATCCTGTCAATCAATCTGCAGGTATAATAAATAATCCTGTCGGCCTCATTCATCATCTGTTGGTTCTGGAGCTCAATCAGGTACAGGTCTCCTGCCTCATCTTTACACAAAATGTCAAACACACACCCTTTCAGTTCCTGCGACACCGGGATTGACTCACTGTTCATGATGTCCACCTCCACAATCTCCGGTTCCGGCGACAGAAGCACATTCAGGATTCCGATAAGATTTGCCTTGCTCCCCTCTGTAGCGAACAGATACTTAAAACTCCAATCCAGAAAAGGATTCATAACCTTTCTCTCAAACTTTCTTTCCATAACACACAAGTTTTAAAATCAATATTCCGCAAACCTATAATCCCGACAGTTAAACGGCAAGAGTTTGCGTAAATTTACGCTATCAGAAAATTCACATAAAAGAGGCCAGTTTTTAGGAATCATCAAAAAATGCCAAAAAGAGAAATTTCTGCAGCCTGTAAGGTGTGAAAATTTGCATTTTCGCGTGCCTGGAGATTACATTTGCCGGGCAGTTAAACATGTGCTGAATAACGTTAATTTTAAAAAGTCCCAGATGAGGTTGCCGTAACTGCCGGCAGCCTCTTTTTATATGCGTAATGTAGAAGGAGGGGAGAATGGCTGATAAAATCCTCAATCATAAATTATTTGGTTTATAACCACTTGTTTAATATCTTTGCAAGAAATAATGTACACTTCTTATAGGTGGTAGTGTATTTTGAAATGGGGGGGGGGTAGATAGTTTTCATTGTCAGTGAGTTACGGAAAAATGAGGTATGTGGCACACTGGCAAATGTAAACGCGTATATACCTAACCGGCAGAAAAACAAGAATAAATTAAAGAATAAACAATAAAATGAAAGTAAGAAATTTATTATTGATCCTCACTTTGGCACTCACAAACGGAGTGGCCCAGGCACAAAGCTCATCAGACATGGCACTTGCAAAACAGCTTGCAAAACAGCAGGGCTATTCAGACGCCCAGATTGAGGCAATGATGAATCAGTACAATAAAGGTGGCAATACACCTGCAGCTGCAACTGCGCAGGCAGTAGACCGCAACGCAGCAGCAGCGCAGCAGATGCAGATGGCCCAGGCGGCACCAGCAGCCAAGGCAGCGCCAGCAGAAACCATTTACGGCCACAACCTCTTCAAGAACAAGAGCCTTAACTTTGTACCAAGCTACAACATTCCAACCCCTGCAAACTACAAGCTTTCAGCAGGAGACGAGGTAGTAATAGACATCTGGGGAGATGCAATCTCAAACATCACTGCAACCATTTCTCCCGACGGTTCAATCAACGTCCCTAACCTTGGCCCTGTATACCTTGCAGGCCAGACAGTAGAGAAAGCAGAGAAATCTCTAAAATCATATTTGAGCAAAATCTACAGCGGAATTGCACAGGAGGAGCCAACCACATTCGTTAAGCTTGCCCTTGGCAAAACCAAGACTGTAACTGTAAACGTAGTTGGTGACGTAGAGAAACCTGGCAGCTACACCCTTCCTGCCCTTTCAACCATTGCTAGCGCAATGTACCTTGCAGAAGGCCCTAATGACCTTGGAACTATCCGTGCCATCAACCTATACCGCAATGGCAAGCTTGTAAGCTCATTTGACGTATACGAGTTCATTGCAAAAGGAACTTTCAACAGCAATGTGAAACTTGAGGATAACGACGTTATCTCGGTAGCTCCATATGCAGGTGTAGTAACGGTAATGGGTGGAGTTAAACGTCCTATGAAATACGAGGTAAAACCTGGCGAGACCCTTGATAAAGTACTTGCATACGCAGGAGGCTTTTCAGATGCTGCATTTGCAGACAAAGTACATGTAGACCGTAAAGTTACAGGAGCGCAGACCGGAGCAGTTGGAGAGTCATTTGATGTAACTGCAGAGAAATACAGCTCTTTTGAAGTAAAGGACGGTGATGTGATTACAGTAAATGTAAATGCAGACCAGTTCAAGAACAGAGTCCAGATTGCAGGAGCAGTTTGGCATCCAGGAACATACGCAATCACCTCAGAGACCACAACCCTTAAACAGCTTATCCAGGCTGCAGGCGGTCTTATGGATGATGCCCATACAGAGAAAGGCTTCATAGTAAGATACGGTGAGAACCGCCAGAAAGAGCAGGTTTCATTCAACCTTAAGAATGTAATCCTTGGTTCAGAGAATGTAACCCTTGCACCAGACGATTCAGTACAGATTTTCTCTGCAACCGAATTGCAGCCAAGACTTACAGTAAAAATTTACGGAGAAGTGAATAATGCTGGCAACAATACCTTTGATTACAGAGAGGGCATGACCATTGGAGACCTTATCCTCATGGCTGGCGGACTTAATGAGGCTGCAACCCTTTCAAAAGTTGAGGTTGCAAGAAGAATGCCTAAAAAAGGTGAGGTGGACAATTCAGATGTTGTGGCAGAGGTGTTGAATTACAACCTTTTGAAGAACCCTGCAGATGCAGATGTGAAGCTGCAGCCTTTTGATATCGTATTTGTAAGAAAAGATGCAGGCTACAAACCTCAGCAGGCAGTAACAGTAGATGGAGAGATCAACTATCCTGGCACCTACGTAGTAGAGAAGAGCACAGTGAGATTGAGCGATATAATTAACCGTGCAAGCGGCTTTACAAAAGAGGCATACATCAAAGGTGCAAAACTTACCCGTATCCTTACCAAAGAGGAGTTTGACCGCTTGAAAGTGGCAATGGATATTGCAAAGAAGCAGGTAAGTGATTCTTCAGCTGTAGATTCACTTGAGATTGGAGAGAGCTATACTATTGCAATTGACCTTGAGAAAGCAATGGCTACCCCAGGTTCAGTAGCAGATGTAATCCTACGTGAAGGTGATGTTATCTCAGTACCTGCATATAACAGTACAGTTAAAATTTCAGGAGCTGTACTTTATCCTAATACTGTAGCATTCGATCCTAAGAAAAACTGGAACTACTACATCTCAAATGCCGGTGGTGTATCTAAAGATGGATTGAAACGCAAAGTGTATATGGTACACATGAACGGTTCAGTTGCAACAAAAGGTGACTCAAACTTTAAGGTGCAGCCAGGTACAGAGATTATAGTTCCTGCCAAGAACCGCCAGGAGGGTGGACAGAGCCTTGCTGCTATTATGGGCATAGCAACCTCTACTGCTTCATTGGCAGCAATGGTAACAACAATTATTAACCAGATGAAATAGCAAACACTATATATTGGAATGAACAATTTCTATAAAAGTCTGTCCAACAAGATTATAAACTCTCCATACATCAGCAGGTGGAGTGTGCTTGTAATTGATACACTTGTAGCAACATTTGCTACAATGTCTGTATACCTTGTATTGGGATTCTTTACCAACACTATACCAGTATTCAACCGCTACGCCTTCATTGGTACAAGTGCGCTGGTTACCACTATGGCAACCTTCTTGCTGTTTGGTACATACAGAGGCATTATGCGCCATACAACAATACAGGAGATTATAAGGATAGGCTTTGCTGTAATGTTCAAGAGTGTAATACTCTTCATATTGTTCATTTCATTAAGGAAAGTGGCAGGGTTTACATTCAAGCCTATAAATATTTTCTTTGCCCAGGTTGCAGATGTATTGTGTTCATTGGCACTTCTTGTAATGTTGAGGATGTTCCTTATTTACATCTATGAGCTTGTATTGGCAAGCAAGAACAAGACTGCAAAGAGGGTATTCATTTACGGAGATGATGCCAAGGCTGTTTCCCTTACATCATTCTTGTCCAAAAACCTGCACGCAGAGTACAGGATTATGGGCTTTGTAAAGATGCAGAGCAGGATGACCAAACTTAAACTGCATGGCTTAACTTTGTATACCCTAGATGATTATGACTACTTTAGCGAGATTATAGACCGAAAGAATGTAAATGCCATAGTATTCCCTACACAGCATGATGCATTGGAGGAGAAAGACAGGCTTATTGAGTGGTGTATTAAGAAGCATATAAAAGTTCTGGTATTGCCTCAACTTAATGAGATGCCTAAAGATGGCAATATGCAGAACATGATCAGGGAGATTAAGATTGAGGACCTTTTGGGAAGGGATGAGATTACCATTAACATTCAGGAGGTAAGTAATTTCTTGTCCGGCAAGCGTGTAATGGTAACTGGCGGAGCCGGCAGTATTGGAAGTGAGCTCAGCCGACTTATCAGTTCATTCCCGGTAGAGCAGATTATGGTATTGGATTGTGCAGAAACCCCTTTGCATAATATACAGCTGGAACTTACAGACAGGGAGAAGGGTGAGAAAGGAAAAGAGTTCTCTCTAGAGCAGTTTGAAGAGAGATATAAATTCATCATTGCAGATGTAAGGGATGTTGCCCGAATGGAGAGGGTATTCGAGGCTTACAGGCCACAGATAGTCTTCCATGCTGCAGCCTACAAGCATGTACCTCTTATGGAAGCAAATCCTTGTGAGGCAATTAATACCAATGTAGTGGGCAGCCGCAATGTTGCAGATATGGCTGTAAAATATGGCGTTGAGAAAATGGTTATGGTCTCTACAGACAAGGCTGTAAACCCAACCAATGTTATGGGATGTTCAAAGAGACTTGCAGAGATTTATGTGCAGACATTAAGCCGTGCTATCATAAGCGGCAAAGTGGAGGGTAAGACCAAGTTCATTACTACCCGTTTTGGAAACGTCCTTGGTTCAAACGGTTCTGTAATTCCAAGATTCAGGGAGCAGATCATTAAAGGTGGTCCGGTAACAGTAACTCACCCAGATATTATCAGATACTTTATGACAATTCCAGAGGCATGCCGTCTGGTACTGGAGGCAGCTACAATGGGAGAGGGGTATGAGATTTTTGTATTTGATATGGGCAAGCCGGTTAAGATTGCAGATTTGGCCAAGAATATGATTTCTCTGGCAGGTTTTGAACCTGGCAAGGATATTCAGATTGTTTTCTCGGGATTAAGGCCGGGAGAGAAGCTTTATGAGGAGCTTTTGAGTACTAAGGAGAATACTATCCCTACGGGCCACAAGAAGATCTCAGTGGCAAAGGTGAGGGAGTACTCTTATAATGCTATATTGCCGGAATACCAGAAACTTTGGGATTTGGCAAAGGCAATGGAGAAGACTGAAACTGTAAGGCAGATGAAGGCAATAGTGCCAGAATTCATCAGCCAGAACTCCATTTACTCTAAATTGGACAAATAGAGATGAAAGAGACTCCATACCAGTGGTTTGCCATGCGTGCAACCTATAAAAGGGAAATGGTGGCCAAAGAGTATTTGGAGGGGAAAGGGATTGAGGTGTTTGTACCAACGAGGAGGGAGGTAAAGGTAGTGAGAGGGATAAAACGTAAGGTAACTGTACCTGCAATAAACAGCCTGATATTTGTATATGCCCAGAAAGAGGCATTGCAGCAGGCAAAGTTTGGTGTAGAGTATTTGCAGTACCTTACAAGAAAACTGGATGGCAACAATATTCCCATAATTGTACCATCTGAACAGATGGAGCAGTTCAGGAAGGTTGTGGAGGATGATACAATTGACAAAAAGTTCTTTGCCCCAGGTGAGGTAAACCTGGCAGCAGGAACTAAAGTTAAAGTGCACGGCGGAGGATTGGACGGATATGAAGGAATGCTTGTAAAAATTCCTGGAAGAAGAAACAAGCAGTTCTTCCTGGAACTAGAGGGGGTAGTTTCAGTAAACCCGGAGCTGAAGAATTATCACCTTCTGGAGGTTGTTAAATAAGGTTTTATTTGCTAACTTTGTAGACAGAGCAGCAGCGTTGAGCTGCACAATAAGCATAATAAATTTTCTAACAAGTTGATTCACAATAGATTATATGTGTTTCAACGCTCCATTATTTTACCCAAACCGTAAATTATATTTAAAATGGAAAACAATACAGTACAGCAGCAAAACCAGTTTCAAGAAGAAGAAATTGATATCATGGCCCTAGTAAAGCGCCTATGGGAGAAAAAAGCATTCGTAATTAAAGTAACCTGCATCTTTGCAGTTTTGGGAGTTATTGTAGCAATAACCACCCCAAAAGAGTACACCGCAAGCTGTGTTGTAGTGCCAGAAACCAAAGGCGGCGCATTCAGCGCCAGCTCATTGGGTGGTCTTGCAGCAATGGCAGGTATCAACCTGGGTGCAGCAAGTGGTGGCGAGATGCTCTCCCCTCTAATGTATGACAAACTGATTAAAAATATTGATTTGCGCAAAGAGCTTATGCAAACCCCAATCAATTGGGAGGAGTATGACCAGCCTGTAACCATTTTGGATTACTATACAAACCCGGATTATAAGAAATCATCTGTACTGGGAACAATAAAAAAATACACAAAAAGATTGTTTTTTACAATACTGAAGGCAATAAAAGGAGAAGGTAATACTAATGAGGTATCATTGCCAAATAGTAGCAAAAGTCTTAGTGCATATACGAAAGATGAATTAAAATGTATTAAAACTTTTTCCAAGCAGTTCTCCATAATGACAGATAAAAAGAATGGCGATGTAACCATCTCTGCCCGTATGCCGGAGGCCTTGGCTGCAGCGCAGGTAGTGGATGCAGTACAGAACCTTCTTCAGAAATATGTAATTGAACTCAAACTCCAGAAGGCAGAGGTAAACTACGAATATATTAAACAGCGCTACGACGAGGCAAAGGTAGTATTTGAACAGAAACAAGAAGAATACGCAAAATTCCAGGACGCCAACAAAGTGCTCTCTTCTGCACTCTCAAAAGCAAAGGAAGAGCAAATGCGCAGCGAATTCACCGTAGCAAAAGATCTTTTCAATCAGCTCACCACCCAGCTCGTTCAGGCAGAAATGAAAATTAAGGAAGACATTCCAATCCTAACAGTTGTAGAGCCTGTGCAGGTGCCACTTGAGAGAAGTAAACCGCAAAGAGTTAAGATCCTCTTCATTTGGTGCTTCCTTGGCTGTGTATTTGGTTGTGGTTTGATACTTGGAGGATACCGGTTGAAAGAGCAGGGTGTGGAGAATATATGGTTGGATAAATTGGTAAAATAATTGATATATGAAAGGAATAGTACTGGCTGGAGGATCAGGCACACGCCTATACCCAATAACGAAAGGCATCAGCAAGCAATTGATGCCTATTTACGATAAACCAATGGTTTATTACCCAATTAGTGTATTGATGTTGGCAGGAATAAGGGATATTCTTATCATTTCTACCCCTCACGATTTGCCAGGTTTCAAACGCCTGCTTGGAGACGGTTCAGACTATGGAGTAAACTTCCAGTATGCAGAGCAGCCTTCTCCCGACGGTTTGGCACAAGCATTTACCATAGGGAAAGAATTTATAGGAAATGACAGTGCTTGCCTTGTATTGGGTGACAACATTTTTCATGGAGCAGGATTTACAAAGATGTTGCATGAGGCTGTACGCACTGCAGAGGAGGAGAAAAAGGCTACAGTATTCGGCTACTGGGTTTCAGATCCCGAAAGATATGGAGTTGCAGAGTTTAACAAAGATGGAAACTGCCTTAGCATAGAAGAAAAACCTGCGCAGCCAAAAAGCAACTACGCAGTGGTAGGATTGTATTTCTATCCCAACAAGGTTGTAGATGTAGCAGCCAATATAAAACCATCAGCACGTGGAGAGTACGAAATTACCACAGTAAATCAGCAGTTCCTTGCAGATGGTGAACTTAAGGTACAGACTCTAGGTCGCGGATTTGCATGGCTTGATACCGGTACCCACGATTCATTGAGTGAAGCATCAACATATATTGAGGTGCTTGAGAAACGTCAGGGACTTAAAGTTGCTTGCTTGGAGGGTATTGCATACCGTCAGGGCTGGATAAGCGAAGAGCGTATGCGTGAGCTGGCCCAGCCAATGCTTAAGAACCAGTATGGTCAGTACCTGCTAAAGGTAATAGATGAGATTAAAGAAACAGGAAAACCTAACTTGGAATAATATGAAACGCAATATAGTAATAACAGGTGGTGCAGGATTCATTGGCAGCCATGTAGTTAGATTGTTTGTAAACAAGTATCCGGAGTATAACATCATCAACTTGGATAAGCTTACCTATGCTGGTAACTTGGCTAACCTCAAAGATGTTGAGGATAAGCCAAACTATAAGTTTGTTAAGATGGATATCTGTGATTTTGAGGCCTTCTATCAGCTTATGCAGGATGAGAAGATTGATGGCATTATCCATTTAGCTGCAGAGTCTCACGTAGACCGCTCTATTAAGGATCCATTTACATTTGCAAAGACCAATGTAATGGGTACACTCGCTCTTTTACAGGCAGCAAAGTTGTATTGGGAAAGCCTTCCAGAGAAGTATGAGGGCAAAAGATTCTATCACATCTCTACAGATGAGGTATATGGAGCTCTTTCTATGAACCATCCTGAAGGAATTGAACCTCCGTTCAAGACTGTCGCTTCTTCAGAGGGGCATAAAGCTTATGGGGATGATTTCTTCTACGAGACTACCAAGTATAATCCACATTCACCATATAGTGCATCAAAGGCAAGTTCTGATCATTTTGTTCGTGCTTATCACGATACCTATGGTATGCCTACAATTGTGACTAATTGCTCTAACAACTATGGACCGTACCAGTTCCCAGAGAAATTGATTCCATTGTTTATCAATAATATCCGCAGTGGTAAACCTCTTCCAGTATATGGTAAGGGAGAAAACGTTCGCGACTGGCTATTTGTAGAGGACCATGCCCGTGCAATTGATACTATTTTCCACGAAGGCCGTATCAACGAGACTTACAATATTGGCGGCTTCAATGAATGGAAGAACATAGACCTCATTAAGGTTATGATTAAGACTGTAGATCGTATCCTTGGCAACCCAGAAGGGCATTCAGAAAAACTGATTACCTATGTAACCGACCGTCTTGGCCACGATGCTCGTTATGCAATTGACTCTACAAAACTTCAGAAAGAACTTGGCTGGGAACCTAGTCTGCAGTTTGAAGAAGGAATTGAGAAGACAGTAAGATGGTATCTTGATAATCAGGAGTGGATGGATAATATTACTTCTGGTGAGTATGAGAAGTATTACAACGATATGTATAAATGAATGTAGAGTTTATTACCTATGTCTGTTAATACAAGGTATTAAGATAATAAGAACTCCTAGGTTCTTATAACTTGAATTTTAGCATCTAATTGATTATAATTTAATTACATAAAATATGAGTGTTTTTAATAATAAAGTTCTCTTGATTACAGGAGGCACAGGGAGCTTCGGAAATGCTGTTCTCCGTCGTTTCCTTGATTCTGATATTAAGGAGATACGTATTCTCTCACGTGATGAAAAGAAGCAGGATGACATGCGTCACTTTCTTCAAGCTAATCGTCCAGAGGTGGCTCATAAGGTGAAATTTTTTATTGGGAATGTACGTGATCGTGCAGCTGTAGATTTCTGTATGCCAGGAGTGGATTATATATTCTCTGCTGCAGCTCTAAAGCAGGTACCTTCTTGCGAGTTCTTTCCAATGGAGGCTGTTCAGACCAATGTAGATGGTACTAACAATGTGCTTCTTTCAGCTATTGCACACGGAGTTAAGAATGTTGTGGTACTTTCTACCGATAAGGCTGCATATCCTATCAATGCTATGGGTATCTCTAAGGCTATGATGGAGAAGGTGGCTACAGCTCAGGGACGTGCTCTTGGTCCTGGTGCAAAGACTACTATTTGCTGTACTCGTTATGGTAACGTGATGGCAAGCCGTGGTTCTGTGATTCCTTTGTGGGTAGAGCAGATGATGGAAGGCAAACCCATCACCATCACTGACCCTAATATGACACGTTTCATGATGACACTTGACGATGCTGTCGATCTCGTTATCTATGCGTTCACTCATGGTGAGAATGGTGACCTCTTCGTACAGAAGGCTCCAGCTGCTACACTAGACGTGCTTGCGGAGGCTTTGAAGCAGACTTATGCTGAGATTGACCCTAAATATAGCGAAACAGAGGTTAAGGTTATCGGTACCCGTCATGGTGAGAAACTCTATGAAACATTGGTGACTCGTGAAGAGATGGCCAAGGCTATCGATATGGGTGGTTATTACCGTATCCCTTGTGACAATCGTGACCTTAACTACGATAAGTTCTTTACTGAAGGCGACCATAAGATTGAGCAAGTAGAGGAATATCACTCTCACAATACTCATCGTTTGGATGTAGAGGGTATGAAAGAACTTCTCCTTAAACTTAACTTTATCCGCGAAGACCTAGGCTTGCAGGCAAGAGCAAAGTCTCGTGATTATCGTTCAGAGTAAGATGAAAATATTAGTTTTAGGCTGCAACGGAATGGCCGGTCACCTCATCTCCCTATACTTCAAGGAGCAGGGACATGAGGTGGTGGGTTTTGCCCGTCAGCAATCGGAATTGTTGGACAGCACCATCATAGGTGATGCTTCCGATATGCCTCTTATCAAGAAGACCCTTGATGAGGGCAACTTTGATGCAGTCATCAACTGCATCGGCTTGCTTAACCAGTTTGCAGAGCAGAACAAGGCCATGGCAGTTCTGTTGAACGGTTATCTGCCTCACTACTTGACCGAGATTACCAAGGATACCAAGACCAAGGTAATCCACATGTCCACAGACTGTGTGTTTGCCGGTAATGATGGCCCTTATTATGAAGATACTTTCCCTAATGGAGCGACCTTCTATGACCGTTCCAAGGCAATGGGAGAAATCAATACTGAGAAAGACCTTACTTTCCGTAACTCCATTGTTGGACCTGACATCAAGCCTTCGGGCATCGGTCTTTTCAACTGGTTTATGAAGCAGGAGGGAGAGATTGGTGGTTACACAGGTGCTATATGGACAGGTGTAACTACCTATACCCTTGCCAAGGCTATGGGGCAGGCACTGAAGGAGAATCTTACAGGCTTGTACAATCTGGTGAACAACGAGAGCATCAACAAGTATGAACTTCTCGGACTCTTCAACAAGTATTTCCGTGCAGGAGAGGTGAAGATTAATAAGAATGATAAACTCCAGCTGGACAAGAGCCTCAGACACAAGCGTGAGGACTTCAGTTTTGTTGTTCCTTCGTACGAGCAACAGGTAAAAGAGATGCGTGAGTGGGTGGATGCACATCCGTCACTTTATCAACATTATAATGTAAAGTAAAAGTTATGAAGAAACTGAAATTGATGACGATTGTTGGCACTCGTCCAGAAATCATCAAGATGTCTGCCATTATAAAGAAGAGTGATAAATATTTTGACCATGTATTGGTACACACTGGTCAGAACTATGACTATAACCTGAATGAAGTTTTCTTTAAGGACTTGGGACTTAGAGAGCCGGATTACTACCTTGGTGTGGTGGGTGCCAACATTGGCGAGACCATGGGTAATGTTATCGTGGTAAGCGGCAGCACACAGTTCAATCAGCAGAAAGATGGTAACCTTCACCTTCTCAACTGGGGTAGCGGAACCAACACCTCCGACGATGGTTGCGAATACCGTTTCGTGGATGTCACTTCTGTCGCAGCGGCTACTCCTATAGAACTGCTCGCCAATGCCGAGGAGTTTAAGAACGGCAATATCTACACCTTCGTGACCAAGCGTGGTTGGATGGGTGCTACTCAAGGCAACAACAATGTCATCTCTACAGCACGCACACAGGTCAGCCCTTCAGCTGCCCCCAACAACAAATATTTCCAGTGGCTGGGGTACAAGTCTGCCCGAGGCAACTACTACCTTTACAATATAGGAAAGAAGAAGTTCATG
>CALCHD010000203.1 GCA_937901105.1 uncultured Bacteroidales bacterium
CACCATGGTCAGAGCCAGCAGCAGAGCAATCAGTTTTTTCATGTTTTTTCCTCCTTTTAATTATCCATAGGGAAACACGCACTGTATCCCCCACTGATAAATCTATTGTAGTGGCAAAACAAACAAAATTGAATGGGACAAAACTGAGATTTTTTGTCAATTTCTGACTTCAATATAAAAATAGATGAAATTTGGGAGCAAGTCATGCTATAATCCGAATATGCATTCACTTGATGTCCTTGGGGAGGTAACGGAAATGAACTATCGAAAGATATTGGCGCTGATTCTGCTGACTGTAATATTCCTGGTCGGCTGCGCCGAAACGGTTGAACTGGCGCCGGACTATGCACCCAGCGATGCCAATCAACTGACAATCTATACATCCCATAAAGAAGAGGTGTATTTGCCGATCGTCCGGGAATTTGAGTCCCGAACCGGCATATGGGTCCGGGTGATCACCGGTGGAACCAATGAACTGTTGGAGCAGATCGGGCAAATGCCGCTGCCTCCCTATATCAAAGCGGAGCTTCAGGATCAAGAGCGGTATCAGACTGTATATTCCCGGGAAGTGGGCTCAGCCGCGGCACCCACAGCCGGACTGCACTGGACCAATGAACTGCTGGAGCAGGCACGGGCAAAGGGCGTCAGGACTGCCTTTGTGACGCTGCATGTGGGTCTGGGTACCTTCCGGCCTGTCCAGGTGGATAATGTGCTGGAGCATCATATGCACAGCGAGCTGTGCATGATGAGCCAGCAGACTGCAGAAATCCTTAACCAAACCAAGAAAAATGGCGGACGGGTGATCTGTGTTGGAACCACCTCCTGCCGTACTTTGGAATCCTTGGTAAATCCTGATGGTACATTCGAAGCTAAGAGCCGCTGGACAGATATTTTCATCTACCCCGGCTATGCCTTCAAGGCAATGGACGGCCTTATTACCAATTTCCATCTGCCGGAAAGCACCCTTGTAATGCTGGTCTCCGCTTTTGCGGGCCGGGATTATGTGCTGAATGCCTATAACTGCGCAGTTGCAGAAAAATACCGCTTCTTCTCCTTTGGAGATGCAATGGCTATTTTGTAAGGGGAAAAATTATACTTTCTTTACATTATACTCAACCTGAAATAGACGAATTAAACAGAAGATTAAATATGGGAATCTTCACAGGAGGTATTTAATGATACAGAGTGCTTTTAAGAGTGCATACACAAATCAAGTTTCAGCACAAAATCAAGGCATAAACAATATAACTGGCGGTGTTAAAGCGTTGGGGGCTGCGGTGGCTATGGGTGCAGGAATAGCAACTGGTGGTCTCCAACAGGCCATAAAATATATTGGTAAAGTTACAGGCCTTGGTGGTCTTTTAATGCAAGATAAAGTCCAGGAGAAAAAAGAAAGTGCAGAAGGTCAAAAAATGTTTACAGAAGAAGAGGTACAAGAGACTATCTCTTCAAACTTGGGCGATAACCCTATCAATCGATCAGCCAAAAAAACTTTATCAACCGTCTTTGAAAAGTTGACTGAAGCAAAAGAAAGTGGTATAATAAATAAGAAAGGAAAAATAAGTTCTGATATTGGAGATATTGACCCAACATCAGAGCTTGGTAAATATATTCTTGGAGGATATGTTGGAGTTGGTGCAACCCCTGCAGCCGGTGTAGACTTGCGTGGTATCTCTACAGACAATATTGAGAGTGTTGAGGTTATCCGCGGTATCCCTTCTGCACAGTATGGAGACCTTACTTCAGGTGCAGTGATCATCAAGACAAAGGCAGGTAAGGAGCCATTGAGGATTAAGGCAAACCTTAATCCGTACACTTACTCGCTTTCTGCATCAAAAGGTATGCAGCTGGGTGAGAAGGGTGGTGCCCTTTCAATCAGCGGAGACTATGCTTATGATGCACGTCAGCAGGAGATGGCACACCAGTACTACCAGAGGTTCACTTTGAGGGGCTTGTGGACAAAGACCTTCTTTGACCGTCTTACTACCAACACTTCCCTTGATCTTAAATACCGTAAGGATACCCGTGAAAAGAACCCGGATGATGAACGTTCACAGATTGCATACGGTGCTGATGAGATAGGTTTCAGATTCAACAGCAACGGCTCGTTCACAACTCCTGAAGTAGGCTGGCTTAAGAGATTGAGCTATACAGTATCATTCTCATACACAGACAAGCAGTCTTACCGTGAGAGCATGCTTTCAAATGCTTATGCTCCATATCTTATGTCTTCTACAGACGGTGCTGTGCTTTCAAGTATCCCTGGATTGAAGATTTACGGTACTGACGGCAAGGAGATTACAAATATCCCTGTAGGGGAGGAGGGCTACTATGGCACTTATCTTCCTTACAGCTATTTCTCAAGATACGATATTTATGGCAAGGAGCTTAACTTCCAGGGATCGTTGAAGGCTCATTTCAGCAAGAGATGGGAGAAGAGCAACAACAATATCCTTGTAGGTTTTGACTATAAGCTGGACGGCAACTTGGGTAGAGGTACAGTGTACGATATCACTACTCCTCCACAGAGCAACAGCAGCTCGTCTGCATACCGCCCAAGAGCATTCAAGGATATTCCTTTCATCAAGCAGGCCAGCGTATATGTAGAGGATGTGTTCTCTCATGAGTTTGGCAGCCATGAGCTTAAGCTTACTGCAGGTGCACGTTTCGACCAGATCAACAGCAAGAGCATCCTTACACCACGTTTCAACGCATCATTTGAGGTTATTCCTCAGTCGCTGTTCATCCGTGGAGGCTGGGGAGTCTTGGCTAAAGCACCTACTTCATTGTACTTGTATCCGCAGGATGCATACTATGAGTTTGTAAACTACAATACACTTGGAGACAGCAAGCTGCCTGCAGACCAGCAGCTGCTTATTGGAACAACCAGAGTGTTCAGGACAGAGAACCCAGACCTTAAGATTGCAAAGAATACCAAATCTGAAGTTGGCTTTGACCTTAAGTTCGGCCAGAAGAAGAGAGGCCTTTCTGTAACTGCATTCTATGAGGAGCTTAAAGACGGTTATGCTATGGGTACAGATTTGTACAACGGCTACCACCTTATCCCTTATGTTACTTACAAGAATGTGAAGAAAGATGCCAATGGACGCTATGTAGCGGAGGTTGATGAGGTAAACAATGTGTTTGTAAGCCACACTACCCCTATGAATTCCCTTTCTACCATCAACAAGGGTATTGAGTATGAGTTGAATCTTGGCAAGATTGATGCAATCAGAACCAATATCAATATCAACGGTGCTTATATGCATGTAGAGAAGTTCAACAACAACTACTCATACAGCTCGGCTACCGGTGGAAACAACCTTGAGCACCATATTGGTGTATATGAGAAAGGTGTGCAGCACAGCTTCAACGAGGTGTTCAACACAACTTTCCGTTTTACACACCATATTCCTCAGGTAGGATTTGTTGTTACCCTTGCTGCCCAGGCAAACTGGTTTACAAAGACCTGGACCGAGTACGGCAACGATGCAATGTTTGAGAAGTTCATCTCTTACAAAGACTTTACATATGATGGAAAGAGCTACCAGGCTGGTGGAGTTTACGACTTCAACCCTGCACTTAAACAGCTTCCTGAGTTTGCAAACTTGTTTGAGACCATCAATGACAACAGATACATTAAGGAGAAATATGACCCTTATGTAATCTTCAACCTTAACATTTCCAAGGAGATTGGAGACCTTCTTACTGCTTCTTTCTTTGCCAACAACATCTTCAATACAAGACCGTTGTACGAAAGAAAAATGTATCCTGGTTCGTACATTGAGCTAGGTATCCCTACATTCTTTGGATTTGACCTTAAAATCAACATTAAATAGGAGGATAGAAGATGAGAAAGATATATGCTTTTATGGCTGCTCTTGTGGCTTTGTGCGCATGCGAGCAGTATGATGAAATGAAGGATATCCAGCCTATTGAGAACATCTCTTTTGGTGTGGAGATCAACCTTAAAAAAGATGCAAATGTTCCTGCACCATCAACATATAAGGTGAAACTGAACAACTATTCAGAGAATATTGAGATGGTGAAAGAGGTTGCTGCCGGTGATGTAATCAGAATAGATGACATCATTCCGGGTGTATACACCGTTGCCATTTCCGGTGAGTCTCAGGCAAACGGATTTACCTATATGTTCAACGGAAACCTTTCAAATATCAATGTGATTGATGACGGCAAGGTAATGCAGCTTGATATTGCTGCTGCAAAATCCGGCAATATCATAATTAAGGAGATTTACTATTGCGGAAGCAAGATTGGCGGCAAGACATCTTACTTCAGAGACCAGTACTATGAGCTGTACAACAACAGCAATACAGTACAGTATCTTGATGGTCTTTGCATAGGCAACATCAACCCTGCAGGAACCTCTGCAATCAAATATGTATGGGACAGGGAGAACCAGGAGGACTACATCTATTTCCAGACCATCTGGCAGATTCCATTTGACCGCAATAATCCCAATAACAAACTTTATCCTTTGCAGCCGGGAGAGTCTGTAATCATTGCACAGATGGCACATGACCACAGAACTCCGGATTTGAATCCAGATTGTCCAGTAGACCTCTCAGAGGCAGAGTTTGAGTTCTATCTTAAAACTACTGCATACACTAAAGACAACCCTGCACACAACATGGTGGGTGCATTCTGGAAACTTACCACTTCATGGTGGCTGGTTACTGTAAACGGCGGAGCATATGCAATTTTCTATCCCGATGAGCAGATGCAGTCTGTTATGTACGAGCCAAACTATGAGGAGCTTTATGCTTCAACTTGGGTAGTTCCTGTTGGCTACACAACAAAAGGTAAAGATGTTCATATTGATTATGTTCTTGATGCAGTGGAGCTTATGCTTAACGAGACCAAGATTACCCAGAAACGTATGCCTGCAGTACTTGATGCAGGAGCAACTTGGGTAGGTGGTACCTATCTTGCTAAGAGTGTAACAAGAAAAATCAAGGAGACCACTGAGGATGGCAGGATTATTTATCAGGATACAAACAACTCCCTTGAGGATTTTGAGGTTGTTGATCCTGTGCTTAGAAGGAACGGTGCAGGAACACCTTCATGGAATACTTGGGCAAACTAATTGTTGGACTTTAATATGAGATTGATTATGAGAAAGATATATTTACTATTGAGTTTGATTGGTTTGTCTGTTGCATCTGTGGCTCATGCACAGGAGGGATCTGTGGTAAGGCAGCCTCAGATTGAGATGAACCAGAGCCGTGCCCTTTGGTTCAACAGCAGCAATGTGGCTGGAATGTCGGTTGCACCTCTAAGCAGATACAGCATTGTGGATTTCAGCTACAATGGTGCAGATGGAGATTTCAAGATGCAGCAGCAGGGTAAGGAGGAGAGTATTGTGGGATTCAATACCAATGGAGCTACAACTGTCGGGAAGACATACCTTTGGGGAAATTTTGATTATAAGAACATTGTGGAGGATGGTACAAAATATATTACCAACCTTTATGATCCTACCAGGGACATGCCTTATTATGTGGCTGACGGTGTGGAGAGCAAGTTCAAGAAACAGTCGTATGATCTTGGTGTGAAGGTTGCTTTTCCTCAGTTGTGGGGTTTTGTAACACCGGGCTGTGAGCTTGAGTACAATACCAATACCGGTGCAAAGCAGCGCGATCCACGTTCAGTTACATACTATCTTAATGTAAAAGCGGTCCCTTCATTTGTGTTTGAGATTACAGAGAAGAACCATGTGGGTTTCTCGGTTAACTATGAGTATCTGTTTGAGAGAAGCACATTCAACAGAAGCGATACTGAGATTGATTACCCTGTATACATTATGAGAGGTTTGGGCAACTATACTGCAGGTGTTGTTTCAGGTTCTGTAGGTGTAGGTACTTTCTTCTACAAAGGCAATAAGATAGGTGGAGCACTTCAGTACGGGTATACCGGAGAAGGATTCTCGGCTTTGGTGGATGCAGGTTATTCATACAAGGTTGAGGATGCGTTCCAGACTCCAACCAAGAAGCAGAACATGGGTTCTACTGAGCAGAAGGTGTGGAACGGTA
>CALCHD010000204.1 GCA_937901105.1 uncultured Bacteroidales bacterium
ATTCCAGAGTGATATCTCATTCGGTATGGTTAACGTTCCAGCAAACATCATGTTCCTTGTACTTTGCGGTTTGTGTACCTCTGTAATGTGGGGCGGTATTTTCAACCTTGCAGTTGAGGGTCTTGGCAAATATACTGCTGCAGCTTCAGGTATCTTTATGGTGATGGTTTGCGGTGGCGGTATCCTTCCTGCAATCCAGGGGTTTGTTGCAGATGCAACCACTTATATGACAAGCTACTGGGTAGTAGTTGCAGGTCTAGGCTACTTGTTGTTCTATGCCCTTGTAGGTTCTAAAAACGTAAACAAGAATATTCCTACTGAATAATTTTAAGAGGTAATTTCTGCGTTATGCTTGCAATTTTGCAAGCCTTGAAATTCCTCCCTTAAAATTATTTAGCGATAATTTGATAGATTATGGAGAAAGCATATGTAGTTGGTGTGGACATTGGAGGCCAGACCACAAAAATTGGAATTGTAGACAGAAGAGGAACCATCGTTACTCAAACGGTAATTGGCTCTAAATATAAGGCAGGCGAGGCTGGAGTATTTATCCAGGCTGTTTGCGACACTATCAGAGAGCTTGCAAAAGAGGTAGGCTTTGACCAGATTCAAGGTATCGGCATTGGTACCCCTAACGGCAACTATTACAAAGGTACCATAGAGGATGCTGCCAACCTTGAGTGGGCTAAAGGGATTGTAGTGGAGCTTGCAAAAGAGGTTTCACTTGCGTTGGACAACCTTCCTGTTACCGTAACAAACGATGCCAACGCCGCTGCAGTAGGCGAGATGACCTACGGTGCTGCAAGAGGCATGAAGAACTTCATCATGATTACCCTTGGTACAGGTGTAGGTTCAGGCATCATCATCAACGGAGAGCTTGTTTACGGCCATGACGGCTTTGCCGGCGAGCTTGGCCACGTTACCGCTGTAAGGCACAACGGCCGTCCATGCGGTTGCGGCAAGACCGGATGTCTTGAGACCTACTGCTCTGCTATTGGTGTGGCACGTACTGCAGGTGAGTGGCTTGAACTTACAGATGAGCCTTCACTATTGCGCGGCCTTGAGAACATCACTTCAAAAGATGTGTTTGAGGCAGCACAGAAAGGCGACAGTCTTGCAATCAAGATCTTTGAGTTTACAGGCAAGAAGCTTGGCGAGTCATTCGCAGACTTTGTGGCGTTCAGCGCTCCGGAGGCAATTGTAGTGTTCGGCGGCCTTGCACGCGCAGGCGAGTTCATCTTCAAGCCTATCCGTGAGGCAATGGAGGCAAATATGGTTTCTATCTGGAAAGACAAGGTAAAACTTCTTCCAAGCGCACTCAAGGAGTCAGACGCAGCCATTCTTGGAGCTTCGGCGTTGGCGTGGTAGGTTCCGGTGACGGAAAAGTAATTGAAGGGTGGCGTAATGCCATCCTTTTTTTTGTGCACGAAAGGGGTGTTCTGTGCGCAGAGTTAGGTTTGGGAGAGAAGTTTGTGCACGAAAAGGGTGTTCTGTGCGCAGAGTTAGGTTCGGGAGAGAAGTTTGTGCATGAAAAGGTACTTTAGTGCGCAAAGTTACTTTTGGCGGTCAGGTTTGTGCACGAAAGGGGTGTTCTGAGCGCAAAGATGGGGGGCAAAGATGGGGCTGAATGAATCTTTTCTCAATTTCTCGCTCATGCATGCATTACAAATGAAAAAAAATGGTAAATTTGTTCAAATTTACCCAAACTAAAATGCAAAAGTTTGATTACATAGTTGTAGGTAGCGGACTTGCAGGTTTGTATGCAGCCTACAAGGCTTCTTTCAAGGGAAGCGTGGCTGTCATTACCAAGTCATTTGTGAGAGAGAGCAATTCATTTAATGCCCAGGGCGGAATTGCTGCCGTTACATCTTTTGAGGACGATCCTCAAATCCATAAATCAGATACATTAATTGCCGGTAGAGGCTTGTGTGAGGAGAGCGCTGTTGATGTGCTTGTACACGAAGGCCCGGACCGTATTGAGGAGATAATTGCAGACGGAATGCAGTTTGATACCGTAAACGGTGCGTTGGCTCTTGGCCTTGAGGGCGGACATCATAAGAGAAGGATCCTGCATGCTGGCGGAGACTCAACAGGCCGCTGGATTACAGAGTTTGTCATCTCTAAAGTTGAGGAGAAAGAGAACATTAAGGTTTATGAGAACACCTCTCTTCTTGATCTTCTTGTTCAGAATGGCGAGTGCTATGGTGTAAGGTGCTGGACAGAGGATCCTGCACTTGGCCAAAGCAGGCATGAGAAGGAGAAAGGCTGTGAGGTTCTGCTGTATGCTAACAATGTTTTCCTTACATCGGGAGGAACATCTGCAATCTTTGCACGTACAACCAATCCGCAGACAACAATCGGGGACGGTCTTGCAGTTGCATACAAGAACGGCTGCAGGATTATGGATATGGAGTTTATCCAGTTCCACCCGTCGGGACTATACATTAAAGATTCCTCAAAGGCGTTCCTTATCAGTGAGGCTGTGAGGGGTGAGGGTGCACATCTTATGGGCAAGGACGGCAAGAGGTTCATGGTACCTATCCATGAACTTGCAGAGTTGGCTCCAAGGGATATCGTTGCCCGCTCCATCTACAAGCAGATGTTCAAGGACAACATGCCTTATGTTATCCTTTCGTTGAAACATCTCAACAAAGAGGAGATTTTGAGCCGATTCCCTTCTATCAATGCAAAATGCCAGGAGTTCGGCTACGACCTTACCAATGAGATTCCAGTTGCTCCGGCAGCGCACTATACAGTAGGCGGCGTGGTTTCAAATATGGACGGCCGTACAGACATTAAGAGGCTTTATGTTTGCGGTGAGATTGCTGCAACAGGCATTATGGGAGCTAACAGATTGGCTTCCAACTCATTGATTGAGTGTCTTGTGTTTGCTCACCGTGCAGTGGAGGATTCGGTGAAGAATGGCACTCCAGAGAAAATGCCTGTATTTAAGGAGGAGTACTACAGAGACGAGACCAATGCGGAGTTCTACCAGAACATCAAATCCAAAGTTTCTGAAATCATGAATGCCCACGCCGGCATTGTGAGGACAGAAGAGAGGCTTAAAGAGGGCTTGCGCAAGATTGAGGAGCTTGCAACCGAGCTTATGATGAGCAGAAAAGTTGTGAGCACAATTCCGGTAAAAGAGTACTATGAGGATGCGGCATGGAGGCTGCTTATTGTGGCATCTCTGATTATGAACCCTGCACTTTTGAGAAAGGAGAGCCGCGGCGGCCACTACAGGGAGGACTTCCCTCACGCAGACGAGTCGTACGAGGTACACTCTATCCAGCAGATGGGCAAGGAGATCACCACTGCACCGGTAAACAAGGATTATTTGAATTTTTAGCTTATTCCCGATAATTTATTGCAAGATGATACAGTACGAGAATTTGATAGACAAGCTCATTGACCTGGGCCTTGAAGAGGATATCAACACAGGAGATGTAACCACCGACTCAATCATTCCGGAGTCTATGAACGGCGTGGCTACAATGACAGCAAAACAGGATGGCGTTGTATCCGGCATTGAGGTGATTAAGAAGGTTTATGAGAGATTCCAGAAAGATATAGTATACACCCCATATTTCAAGAACGGAGATGCAGTAAAGAAAGGTGATGTGATGTTGAGAATTGAGGCATCATACCCTACACTCCTTAAAGGTGAGAGACTTTCATTGAACATCTTCCAGAGAATGTGCGGTATTGCAACCGAGACCGCTAAATATGTAAAGGAGCTTGAAGGCACATCTACAGAGCTTTTGGACACCCGCAAAACCGCTCCAGGCTTGCGCGTGCTGGACAAGATGGCCGTTAAGGACGGTGGCGGAACAAACCACAGGATGGGCCTTTATGACATGGCGATGATTAAGGACAACCACATTAAGATGGCCGGCGGTATTACCAAGGCAGTGGAGCAGGTTAGAGGCAATATCCCTGCAACCATAAAGATTGAGGTGGAGACTACCAACCTTGACGAGGTAAGGGAGGCTATTGCTGCAGGTGCAGACATCATCATGTTGGACAACATGGACAACGCAACCATGACAGAGGCTGTAAAGATTATCAAGGCTTCCGGCAAGGCCATCAAGACAGAGGCTTCCGGAAACATGAGCATCCCACGTCTTGTGGAGGTTGCAGCAACTGGAGTGGACTACATCAGTGTAGGCGCACTTACCCATACCGTTAAGGGAATGGATATCAGTATGAACATTCAAGTAGAGAAGTAATATATGACAAGAGAGGAACTTGTACAGAAGATAGAAGAACTTAAAAAAGAGAAGAATGCAATAGTGCTTGCCCACTACTATTCCAACCCTGATGTTCAGGATGTTGCGGATTTCTTGGGCGACTCGCTGGAACTTTCGCGCAAGGCGGGTACTGCAGATGCAGACATCATTGTATTTGCTGGTGTCCATTTCATGGCAGAGACTGCTGCCCTCATCTCTCCAAACAAGAAGGTGCTTGTACCGGCTTTGGGCGCAGGATGTACCTTGGCAGACGGAGTTTGCGGGCAGAACCTTGCAGATTGGAAAGCTGCCAATCCCGACGGTATTGTAGTTAGCTACGTAAATACCACCGCAGAGGTAAAGAGCCACACAGATATCTGCTGCACAAGTGCAAATGCCCTTTCAATTGTTAAAGGCCTTCCGGAGGACAAGAAAGTGTTCTTTGTTCCCGACAGGAATCTCGGTTCATACATCATCTCCCAGACCGGCCGCAAGATGGAACTGTACGACGGATGCTGCAAGGTGCACGATCAGGTAACTACTCAGATGGTACTTGACATGATGGCCAAATATCCGGAGGCAGACGTGCTTATCCATCCGGAAAGCGTATGCTCAAGCGATCCTGTAATTTTGAATAACCCTAACTGCTACATGTATTCAACTTCAGGTATTCTGAAGCATGCAGCAGAGAGTTCAAAGAAACAGTTCATCATTGCAACCGAGATAGGTACCCTTCACAAACTCAGCAAGGACAACCCTGGCAAGGAGTTCATCCCTGTTTCAGAGAAGATAGTTTGCGAATATATGAAACTCGCAACCCTAGAGAAGGTGTATGAGGCATTGAGGGACGAGAAATTTGAGGTTAAAGTGCCTGAGGAGATTTCTGCAAGAGCACTTGCACCAATAACTGAGATGTTAAGCAAGTAATTGTAGTACGATGTAAATTTTAAATAGGGACCTCATTCGACGGTTGCGAGTTATTGCAAAGCAATGACGAAGCAGAGGAGACTGTGTCGTCCCTATTTGAAATTTATATCGTATTAATAGATATAGTTATTATGAAAAAGATTGTTTTTTTAGACGCAGATACAATTGGAAGTGACATCTCCTTGGAGCCTATTGCTGCCCAGGGTGAGTTGGTTACATATCCTTTTACAAAACCTGAAGAGGTATTTGAGAGAATCCAGGGTTTTGACGTTATCATTACAAATAAGGTTATCATTGGCAAGGAGCAGATTGATGCATGCCCTACCTTGAAACTTATTTGTGTGGCTGCAACCGGTACCAACAACGTGGATATCCCATATGCAAACAGCAAGGGAATTCCTGTAAAGAATGCTATCGGATACTCTACCGAGAGCGTGGTGCAGGTAACTTTTGGAATGGTACTTTCACTTGTTGGCCAAATGGCATACTTTGATAATTCTGTAAAGATCGGCAACTACTCAAAAGGCCCTTCATTTACAGATGTAAGCAAATGCTTCTGGGAGCTTAAAGGGAAGAGATACGGCGTTGTGGGCCTTGGCAACATTGGCGGTAAAGTAGCACGCATTGCACAGGCATTTGGAATGGATGTGGTTTACTACTCAACTTCAGGCAACCCTCACTCAGACGAGTTCCAGGCAGTATCGCTTGAGGAGCTTATGAGCACCTGTGATGTTATTTCAGTACACTGCCCTTTGAACGAGCGCACAAACAACCTTATCACATATGACAAGCTGGCTTTGATGAAGAAAACCGCATATATCATTAACCTTGGCCGTGGCGGCATCATTAACGAGGCAGATTTGGTTCAGGCCTTGAATGATGGCCTTATGGCGGGGGG